>JAFUTQ010000071.1 GCA_017484135.1 Lachnospiraceae bacterium | reverse complement strand
TCCTCTGCTGTACCAACTGAGCTAACTGGGCTCAGTCTCTGATAAATCAAATGTGCTCCTGCCCACAACAAAAGTTATTCTATCCGATGCTTTGCAAAATGTCAAGCATTTTTTCCAACAAAATTGCAACGCAAAATTCTGCATTTTCCTTGACGGATAGAGAAACGGCACGTCCTCCAACCTTGGAAAACGTGCCTGTCTGTTACCATTTGTTATTGGCATCTGCCACATGTTCAGTTATTCTTTGTACCAGGCACGTGCTCTGTATCATAAATGTAATATGTTGTCGGGATCTTATCGGCGTTTTTATCAACATTCATGGCTCTCACTTCTTCCGGAGTAAGCGTACAGGCATCGATAAAGTCGGTGTCCGTTACAGCTTCGTATTCATTTATACTCCGAATTTCTAACTGCGGGGCCTCCCAGTTTCCGGTTTCCCTGTTATAACTGTAAACGGTAAAGCCTTTCCAGACTCCTGTAGAGGAATCATACTCATCACATTCAGTGACCAGTTTGCCCCTATATACATACTCCTGATCAGTCGGGACCGGGATCACAGCATCTTTTACGATAATTGAGGCTGTTCCGGTGTCTGTTCCATCCACATAACTTTTATCGCCGAATTTGGTTCCCTTTTCAAATGTCTCATGTCTGTTAAAATATCTTCCATCGTACCAGGCATTCTCAAAAAAACCTATGCTGGCCCATCCGGAATTCCCCTCACCGATGGATCCGTCATCATAAAAATATGTAAATCCATATCCTGACGTTCCAAGCATGCTGTAAAAAAGAATCAATCGAACATAAGCACCTTCCGCTCCAACCGTTTTTCTGACATCGCTCCATGTAAGTTTATCGGTTAAAGGAGTATCATCCGGAACCTCCAGTGAACCATAGTAGCAAATTTGAGTTCTCAGATTTTTCAGGTTGATTTTCTGTGCGGCATCGTTGGAAGAACCATCAAATCTATATCGATACTTTACCATATTCTGTTCAATATCCTGTCCACCGCCCTGACCGGCTCCACCATAGGATCTTGTTATTCCATTATATGTGAAGTCGATCAGATAATGAAAGTCATTATTCCATTTACATGTAGCATCTGGCTGTATCCGAGATGATATCTCGGCCATACGGAGCGGGAAGCGATAAGAATCGTATCGATAAGGATAAAGATTGGTAGCCAAAAGAGCTTGAGACTCTTTTCTAAAATAAGGACTCTGTATATAAAAATCCTGATCCACATGTGGTGAATTCGATATCCCATAATACGAATGGCTGGTGCTCTTAACAAGCGTGCCTCTTACAGATGCCCCTCTGTAAAGACAAATACTTTCAAGTCCCGACTGAATCGCAGACATTCTATCAAAATACCCGGCTGAGGGAATATCATATTGCTGGATCAAATAATCCGTATCATCCATAAGTTCTTCGATGCTAATGGTTATACTTGTTTCCTCATAATCATAACTTTTTTCATTATAACTTTCACCGGTACTTATATTCAGTACAGAAACGCTCCTGCCATTTATTGCAGCTTCAAGTACAAGTTCTCCTCCATCCGTTTTGTTTCCATATGCTATATAGCCACCATTTACTCTGCCAGTATCGGCATCCTCATAAACGACATCCGCATAGAGCGTAGTTACCGGGGTAATACTTCCGACGCTGCCTTCACCTGCGTATTTGCTGGATTTATCCCTAAATCGGAATGATTGCGGATCCGGATTATCTGTTTCAATAAAGAAAAAGTCATTAAACGGAGAAAGCAACGGCTTGATCTTATAGGAGTAACCGATTACATCATCTGCCTCATCAGACTCATCATTTCCCTCAGTTACAAAACTGTACTCCTCATTTTCATCGGCTCTGTTTTCAGTGGGCACCGCTTCATCCCGATAGCCATCCGCACCAAACCAGTAATACTCTCCATTAATCCGAAGGCCCTGATTCTGAGGATACCACCCACCGTCCTGAAACCGCCATCCACGGCCGTCAAATCTCCACCGGGCTCCGCTATGATTCGGATCCCACGCGCCACCGGAGGTAAGCCAGCAGCCATCGCGATAACAATTTCTCTCCATATAGCCATGCTCATCAAAATAGTAGCAGGAACCATCTATCCAGAGCCACTGTGCTGACGGATACCAGGAACCGTCCTCATACCACCAGCCATCGCCGTTCGATTTCCACCGGGCTCCACTGTAATTCGAATCCCACGCACCACTGGAGGTAAGCCAGCAGCCATCGCGATAACAGCTGCTTTCCATATAGCCGCTGTCATCAAAATAATAGCAGGAACCATCTATCCAGAGCCACTGCCCTGACGGATACCAGGAGTTGTCCTCATACCACCAGCCCGTATTATTCGCATGCCAGCCGCCATTGCTGTAGGCAGTATTCCATGTGCCATCCGAATTCAGCCAGCAGCCATCCCTGTATTCAGAATAGTCCATATAACCGGAGTCCGTAAAATAATACCAGTCCCCGCCGATTTTGGCCCAGGTACTATGATAATAGGATCTGCCATCCGAATAGTACCAGCCATTTGCATCACGGTTCCATCCCGCTGCATATATCGTTAAATTTTGTGCCAAAAAAGAAAAAAAAGTGGATGCAACAAACAGTGCCGCAAGCATTTTTCTATGATATTTCTTAAAAATCATCATTCATCTACCCCCATCATTCTAATTAAAGTTGCTTTCTATACGACCGGTATTTCCCTGTTTTGTCAATTCCACGCATAAACAACCTCTCTGAGGACGAACTCCTCCGCCGAATATCGGATGTTGTTCATTTTCCGCACCCAGCTCATCTGATCGGTCGCCTTTAACTCCTCGTTCACTCCATCCGCCTCTGCCATCTGCCGGGTAATTGTCTCCATCAACTCGTCGGCCTGCTTCTGTATCATTAAGCAGTGTGCTTTCAGCTCACCCTCTAAAATCATCGCGGAAAATATTCCTCTGTGATGTTCCTCCAGAAATTTCAGTCTCATTCTCCCGTATTTAGTCAACGGCTCCTCCGGCTCCTCGTTCGGCAGCAGATTCGGAATCCGGATGTCCCCTTCCCAATGATATGTCAGCTCCATTTTTTCCCTCCTTTTTTGTTCTCATCAGACGAAGCTTCTTTGTTTCTATCAATTCATCTAGTTGCATTATATCGAAGCTTCAATATGTTGTCAAGTAAATATATCAATATTTCAATATATTTCTTTTATTGATAAAAAAAGAACCTGATGTGGATCAGATTCCGAATTGTAATGGTCTTTAATGATTTCAAACATATTTTCGCAACATGTCCGCAATTGAGACTTTGCGCTCCGATGGCTGATATTATAAGCATTTCCGGATAAATTTATGCCTGTTTCGCCTCTTCCTCCTCTCGTTTTTTTTGTTCTCTCTCCTCCAGTTCGCTCTCGATTAAGCTTTCCATGCTTACTCCGAGTGTCTTTGCAATACGGTAAACGACTTCTGCCCGACTTTTTAAGATATCTACCTTTTGATTGCAGATGAAATTCACGGTAGAAATCGGCATTCCGCTTTTCTTTGCCAATCCGTAAACGGTTAATCCCTGTGCTTCCATCAATTCCCTGACTTTCATGAGCATCATCTCCTTTTTGATTGTATTATGTCAAATCTTAGATATATTATCAAGTAAACATATCCAAGATTCAACCGGAAAAGTCCCGTATCACCTCCAGAGCAGGCAGCGTATTCCCGTCATAATCAAACAATGCCTGATTTGCCCATTCATTTCCCCCCGGTCCCTTCTCTCCGGTGTAGACCAGTGCCGTCTCATTTGCCCATCCACAGCCGGGCACCGGTGTCCAGCCCGATTCCCAGTAATAGAAACCGAGCCCTCCCGGAACCTTTGCAATCCTTGTCATAATATCCTGCATAAAATCCGCCTGCCCCTGCCTTGTCATCGGATAGTCAAGCGTTTCGGTAAGCTCCGGTCTGGTCGCCATCCCCTTTCGCTGTTCTTCGGGCAGCTTTTCATAGGAGCCGTAATCCTCCATGGTAAATCCCATGGATACCTCCGCAACACAGATTTTTTTCCCATACCTGTTTGCCATGTCATGCATGTTAAATTCCAGCGCTTCCAAGCTGCCATGCCAGAACGGATAGTAAGATAATCCGATCACATCAAAGTCTTCCCCGCGCTGACAATAATTGTCAAACCACTCCACATACATCTCATTGAGCCCGCCGTTATCCAGATGAAGCATAACCGGAACATAGGCATCCACTGCTTTTACGCCCCGGATTCCTGCACTCACATATTTTGCGATATTGTCAAACTGCGGCTTTTTTCCCGTTGGCCAGAGAAGCCCATTGGTAATCTCATTTCCCACTTGAACCATAGTCGGTGCCACGCCTTCCGCATGAAGTCGTTCCATCACCGCAATTGTATAGGTATACACCGCTTCCTCCAATGCCTCTTCGTCATACCCCTTCCATGCCTTTGGAAGAATCTGCTTCCCCGGATCAGCCCAGAAATCACTATAGTGAAAATCTAAAAGCACGCCCATATCATGTGCCTTCGCCCGCTTTGACAGCTCGATTGTTTTTGCAAGATCGTTGGTGCCTGCTCCGTATGGATTCCCGTTTTCATCGTAGGGATCATTCCACAGGCGGAGCCTGACCGAGTTGCAGCCATAAGCCTTTAGAATATCCAGCAGCTCCCCTTCTGTCCCATGGTCATAATAGCGTGCCCCGCACGCTTCCTGCTCGATCAGCGTCGAAATGTCCATTCCCTTTATATATTCCATATCCGGGCTTCCTCCTCAAAAATGTAACGGCACGCGTCGCTTCGCGCCACCTGCCAAGTCGTCGGAAGCCATCCTAAAATGAGCTTCGCTCATTTGGCTTCCTCCTCAAAATCCGTAATGCGGTCATACATCCTTCTGTACTTCATGCGCACCATCTCATTCTTGGCCAATACATCCGCTTCGTCTCCGGTGTACTGACAACGCAGACAATAATACTCCTTCTTATCCCTGTCATAAAACATATCCATATCGATATCTCTCATAAAGCAGAGCGGACACCGATAGTTTAATTTGCCTTTTCCAGATTGAGCCATGTCGCAATTACCCCCTTATCATGAATTTTCTTCTGATAACCAACGGTAAACATCGGGGAAAACGCATAGCCCTCGCAGACATAAGTCTCTCCGTCCGAAGCATCCGTTGTAAGCGAAACCTTTGTCTCGATGGCAGGAATGATGGCCGAAGCACATTTGCCGCCCACAAGATGTTCCGTGCGACACTTGTACGCGTAGGAAATCGTTTTTTCCTCATTCTCATTTGCAATCGCGAGTGTAATCCCCGTCATGTCCTCGGGATATTCCGTTGTTCCGTAGCAGGCAACCATATATTCATTGATGGTTACCTCTGCATCCGGATTGCTCATTTCAAGAATCTTTCGCTCATATTTGATACCCGAAGCGCCCTCTTCAAAATAAATTCTGGTCTGAATCTTGACGGTCAGATCATAAAACTCGATATCCACGGGATCGAGCGTCAGAATCCTCGTCTTCCCTTCCTGCGAAAATGCCGCATGCGTCCTGCAAAGACACAGATCCACTTCCTCGCCATTGTAAGAGACCTTCGCGGAACGCACCGTGCCCTCCCCTGCATAATGCGTGAAGTAACCGGCTCTGTACTTTTCCTGAATCAAAAACGGATAAGAGGCATCCTGTACATGCTTTGTCCCGATACCGACCTCCCATTTCAGCTTGGCCGCATAGGGACGCAGGTCGACAATTGCGCCTCCCTGATCCATGTTGATGCAGGCTCTCATGTATGGATCCGCATACCAGAAAAGCTGCTTGTCAGAGCCGTACAGGATATCCTTCCACAGTGCACACTCGGGCTCCGTGTAGCTCTTATTCTCCCGATAAAAATCTGCAAACTCTGCCATGGTCATGTCAATGAGCTTTCCCTGCTTCTTCAGCTCCCCATAATATGCCATGCCATCCTCATAGGATTTTTTCAAAAGCTCATACGGCTGCTCCCAGCGTCCCATCTTATTGAGCCATCCGGGTCCGACGAACATCATATTGTAGGAATATCCGTTATTATACTTTGCCAGATGCCGGTACTGGTCAATGAGGTTATAAAGATACGGATACTCCCACGTCTTGGTATCGTAGATCATGCCCCGAAGCACATTCTGAGGATGGGTTCCGAAGTTTGAACCGTTTCCGTCATAGCAGGCCAAAAGATCCCGGGACAGATGGGGAATCGCCACAATTCCGCTGTCCTCCGCCTCATTTGCTGCCGGTGCATGCGTATTTTGCTTCGAAGGAATCCACGGGTTCCATGGTCCGCCGTCAAACAAGGTATACCAGGAATTATTGCAGGTATGGTAAGCCTTTGGTCCTTCCTCCCAACAGGTTGCAACCGCACATTTTACGGTTGGATATTTTTCCTTAATGTAGTTCGTGAGCTCCGCATCCATATAGTAGGAGCCAGTTGACTCCGGATAGAACCCGAACCGTTCAAAGAACTTTCCAAACACATCGTCTACAATGTTTTTCTTATCCTCCATCGAGAACATCCAGATACAAAAATCCTTTGTCTGATACTTTTCGCGGAACTCTTTACACGGAAGCCCCAGCAGAGAGAGTGCAATTTCGTCTCCATACTTTTCATGATCTGCCTTTGCCAGCTCGCAGGCCTCGTCATTGAAAAGGCTTGCATAGGTCATGTGGATCGTAACCTTCAATCCATTTTTGTGGGCTGTCTCCTGCTGAAACTTAAAGATATCCAATGATTCCGTGAGCAGCGCCTTCCTTCCGATATCCTCTGCCTTGCCCTGTCCGGTCACCTTCTCCGCATACTCCGGCACCATCTCCGGCCGGTGTATGATATTCACAACAAACGTATTGTCCATCATAAACCTCCTTCTTCATCTTTACTGACACTACCGCTTTGCGCAGGATTCTCTGATCACCAAATCACAGGAAATCCTTGCCTTTAACGGTGTGCGGATGCTTAAATTGGCTGCGGCATAGATGAGGTTTGCTCCATGCTGTCCCATATCGTATGCCGGAGCATGAATCGTGGTAAGTGCCGGTGACGAAAAAGCGCTCATCTCTTCATCATTGAATCCAACAATGGAGATGTCCTCCGGTATTTTCATTCCCTCTTCCTGGATCGCCTTCATCGCCCCAAATGCAATGGCATCTGAAGCGGCAAAAATGGCGGTGGGAAGTTCCTTTTTCTTTAACAGCTCCTTTGCCATATCATATCCGGATGCATTGGAAAAGCACCCTTCCAACAGATATTCCTCATATTCCAGCTCATGCTCCTTCATATATTGAAGATAAGTCTCTCTTCGCTCGTCCCGAACCAGTTCCCCCTCACTCGTATATTCTTTTCCGCCAAGGTAAGCAATGTCCCGGTGTCCCAGTCCGGTCAGATAATCCAGCGCCTGACGCACCGCATGGGGAAAATCCATCATGAGCGTTGTCACAGGATAATCCTTCGCCGACATGTCAAGAAAGATCACGTTCCTGCACAGGCTGATAAATTCTTCGATACGTCCTTTGCTGAACTTTCCGATACAGAGAATCCCGTTTACCTTTGCAAGACTGTCCCGATAATCCTGATCCGTGCGAAATACCCTTACAATTTCAATGGAATGTTTTACACAAAAATCCTCAATTCCCTTGCGTATCATCAGGTAATAGCTGTCACGCAGTTCATCCTCCGCCGAAAACCATTGTACAATCCCTAACACAAATGCTGCCTTTGATTTCCGGTTCTTCTTCTTGTAATTTAACTGATGCGCCGCGTCCAATACCCGCTTTCTCGTCTCCTCTGTGGCAGACAGCGTTGTATCATTGTTTAATATTCTCGAAACTGCGGCCGGAGAAACGCCCGCCTCCCTTGCAATATCCCGGATTGTTGCCATCGTATCGTTCCTTTCTCACTCAATTTCTATGCACAGTATAGCATCTGTTTTAGTAAAAATCAAGCTTTTTTCTTAATTTTTTCACTAAATTTTATTGACATTTTTACCGAATGCATGGTAGTATCAGAATATAAAACATCATCCGGACAGGAGGGAATTATCATGTCAAAAACAGAAGCGATCATTCAACAACTCCAAAACCATGAATACAAGGAACGCTTGATTGACCTTTATATTGATCCGGCTTGCATTCCATACCAGACAAAACGGTATGTCGCAGCAATTAACTCATTTACCGAAACCTTTGGAACGGATGTGGAAGCAGTTTTCAGTGCACCGGGTCGGAGCGAGGTTGGCGGCAATCATACCGACCACCAGCATGGAGAGGTTCTTGCAGCGTCCATTCACGACGATGCAATTGCAGTCACCGCAGGATATGATAAACCGGAGGTACAGATTTTATCAAAGGGATATGAAATGATCAGCATTTCCCTTGATTCTCTGGAAAAGGTTGACGGCGAAGAAGGCACGACAGCTGCCTTAATCCGTGGCGTATTGTCCGGCATGAAAAATCAGGGATATCAGCTCGGGGGATTTCAAGCCTACATTACCAGTGACGTTCTCTCCGGTTCCGGGCTCTCCTCTTCGGCTGCCTTTGAGACATTGATCGGAACCATTGTATCCGGCCTTTTCAATCATATGGAGATTTCTCCCATTGAGATTGCAAAGATCGGGCAGTATGCCGAAAATGTATATTTCGGCAAGCCCTGCGGATTGATGGATCAGATGGCATGCTCCGTCGGAAGT
Source organism: Lachnospiraceae bacterium (assembly GCA_017484135.1). Lineage (GTDB taxonomy): Bacteria > Bacillota > Clostridia > Lachnospirales > Lachnospiraceae > Roseburia_C. The sequence continues at coordinate 935 of JAFUTQ010000071.1, read as the reverse complement.
CTTTGCCACATTGATTTTGCCGATCCTGACAATCCGAAAGTCTCAAAAATCGATTTCGACCTGGAGACTGCAGGCTACAGCCTGTGCATCACAGACACCAAGGGCTCCCATGCGGATTTGACGGCTGACTACGCCGCCATTCCGGCTGAGATGAATGCGGTCGCCCGGTATTTTTCCAAAGAGTTTCTGATCGAAGTCGCAGAAAGCGAAGTGCTGGCAAATGCTAAGGAGATTCGGGAAAAATGCGGAGACCGCGCATTCCTTCGGGCAATCCATTTTTTTGAGGAAAACAAGCGCGTACAAAAAGAGGTTGCGGCGTTAAAAGCAAAGGATATGGATGCATTTTTGAGTGCGGTTCTTGCCTCGGGCAACTCTTCCTACAAGTACCTGCAAAATGTTTATACAGGCCATAATATTGCCCGGCAGAATATGTCTGTCGCGTTGATGCTCAGTGAACTGACACTCGGAGTGCATGGTGTAGCACGGGTTCATGGCGGCGGCTTCGCCGGGACGATTCAGGCATTCGTAAAAAATGACGTGGTTTCCGCATACAAGTGTGCCATGGATGAGGTGTTCGGAGCGGATTCTTGTAAGGTGTTAAAAATTCGGAAATATGGTGGGGTTCGGGTTTTGTAAGCTGTGCTGGGACTGTGCCGGGATTTGTGGGGAAAAAGGTTCACATCGTGAAACGATGTGAACACTTTGCGCACGCAGATTGGGCAAAGGAATGGCTTACCAGACACGATACGGTGAACGCGGAAAACATTCATAAAATAGTTCAGAACGAAATAGCGGCTGTATTCTCTCACGTTCTTGCCGACGCCGGAGTTTATAAGAGAACACCGGAAGGATCAAAAGCGTTTGCCAGATTTACGGATACCTTTCGCAAACGCCCTTGATCCTTCCATATTTACACGCCATGCCTGACCCTTTCC
>JAFUTQ010000009.1 GCA_017484135.1 Lachnospiraceae bacterium | reverse complement strand
TGCCGATACATCTTAGGAGGAAGCCTAATGAGCGAAGCTCATTTTAGGATGGCTTCCGACGACATGGCAGGTGACGCGAAGCGGCGCGTGCCGATACATCTTAGGAGGAAGCCTAATGAGCGAAGCTCATTTTAGGATGGCTTCCGACGACATAGCAGGTGACGCGAAGCGGCGCGTGCCGATACATAATTAGTATGAGGAGGGATCCGACATGAAAAAAATACTTTTTGCGGCTTCAGAGTGTGTACCGTTTATTAAGACCGGCGGACTGGCGGATGTGTGTGGTGCGTTGCCGAAGGAATTTGACCGTGAATACTGGGATATCCGGGTGGTCATTCCCAACTACAGCTGTATACCGGAATATTTCCGCAATCAGTTTGAGTATGTCACACATTTTTATATGAATGCGGGACCGTACATACAAAATAAATATGTAGGTGTTTTGAAGTATGTGTGGGAGGGCGTTACCTTTTATTTTATTGATAATCAGGAATATTTTAATTGTTTTTCTCCCTACGGCGATATCAAATTTGATATTGAGAAATTCTGTTTCTACGACAAAGCGGTATTATCCATGCTGCCGCTGATTGGATTTCAGCCGGATATTATCCATTGCCATGACTGGGAGACGGGACTGATTCCCGTGTATCTGAAAAATGAATTTCAGGGTGATATGTTTTTCTGGGGCATGAAATCGGTTATGACAATTCACAATCTGAAATTTCAGGGTGTGTGGGATATCAAGACCATGCAGGGACTGACCGGATTTCCCAAGGAAATGTTTACCGCGGATAAGCTGGAATACAAAAAGGATGCCAATATGTTAAAGGGCGGACTGGTGTATGCGGATTATATCACAACGGTCAGTGACACCTATGCACAGGAAATTCAGACCGAGTACTATGGCGAGGGGCTGAACGGCTTGCTGTCTGCAAGGCATTTCGATATGCAGGGGATTGTGAACGGCATTGATTACATATCCTATGATCCCAATACGGATGAAAAGCTGTATTGTAATTACAATAAAGAGAACTTCCGAAAGAAAAAGGTGACAAATAAGCTTCGTCTGCAGGAGGATCTGGGGCTGACCGTAGACAAACACAAATATATGGTAGGTCTTGTTTCCCGTCTGACGGATCAGAAGGGACTGGATCTGATTAATTATGTGATTGAGCGGATTGTGGATGAATTTACCCAGCTGGTTGTAATCGGAACCGGAGACGATCAGTACGAAAACATGTTCCGGTATTACGCTTGGAAGTATCCGGATAAGGTGTCCGCGAACATCTGTTATAATGACGATCTGGCTCGCAAGCTGTATGCAGCGGCAGATGCATTTTTGATGCCCTCCAGATTTGAGCCCTGCGGACTGACACAGCTGATTTCGTTCCGATACGGTACGGTTCCCATTGTCCGCGAGACGGGAGGACTGAAGGATACGGTAATACCGTTCAACGAATACGAAAACACAGGGGACGGCTTCTCCTTCCAGAATTATAATGGAGAGGAAATGCTCTCGGTCATCAATTATTCCAAGCATATTTTCTTTGACCGGAAGAAACAGTGGAATCAGATGGTTGACCGGGGAATGGAAAAGGATTTTTCGTGGCGCAGCTCCAAAGCGCGATATGAGGTTCTCTACAATTATTTGAAGGGATGGGAAGTATAAGTCAAATCTATATGGGAATACTTAAGACAGGACAGGTATCATATCTGCCTGTCTTTATTTATGCGCAGGGGCGTGTAAGAAAGTAGGGTATAGGGAGGCACATAAATGGCAGAGCAGATTCAAAAATCGACTGAAAATAAAAAAGACGGCAAACAGGCGGAAAAAGAGGACAAGCAGCTGGAAAAGGACCGGGAACAGCAGGAGCAGATCCGGGAGAGCGGACAGCTGACGCTTTCGGAAAGCAAATGGTCACATAAGCTGCATCTTTTGTCCATCATCGGAGAGGTGGAAGGGCATGAATGTCTGGCCTCGGTCAATAAAACCACAAAATATGAACATGTGCTGCCAAAGCTGGCGGAAATTGAGGATTCGGCAAAAATTGACGGGGTTTTGGTGCTGCTGAATACCGTGGGCGGAGATGTGGAGTCGGGACTGGCAATTGCGGAGATGATTGCCTCGCTGAGCACACCGACGGTGTCGCTGGTATTGGGCGGAAGCCATTCCATCGGAGTGCCGCTGGCAGTTTCTACGGATTATTCGTTTATTGTTCCCTCCGGAACGATGGTCATTCATCCGGTGCGCATGAACGGACCGGTGATCGGAGCTCCGGCCACCTACGATTATTTTGAAAAAATGCAGAATCGGATCCTTACCTTTATTGCAAATCACAGCCGGGCAGGAATGGAGCGGCTGGAGGAGATGATGATGAACACGGATATGATGACCAATGATCTGGGTACAATTCTGATTGGACAGCAGGCGGTGGATGAGGGGCTCATTGATGAGGTGGGCGGCATTGATCTGGCGCTGCAGAAGCTGCATGAAATCATTCGGGCGCGAAAAAATGAGCAGGCGTGAGGTTGTTAGCCTTCAAGACCGGGGACGGGATGGGGACAGCCGGTCTTGCCGACGTAGTCGGCATTGACTTTTTTCGCAGAAACCGCATCGAAAAGCCCGCTTTCCGATGCGGTTTTTGTTAAAAGTGTTCAAATCGTTTCACGATGTTAACCGACTATCCCCATCCCGTCCCCGGTCTCGAAGGCTAACAAGCGAATATTTTTTCAGATAATGACAACAGATACAAAATGTGGTATACTGCAACAGGATATCTGAATATATTGATACTTGAAAGGAAAAAGGGAGGCATACATGTCGTTATTAGAGGCTATTTTGCTTGGGATTGTACAGGGAGTCACAGAATTTCTTCCGGTCAGCAGCTCCGGTCATCTGTGCCTGATGAAGCAGATTTTTCATATTGATACCGGGGGGATGTTTTATGACGTCCTTCTACATATCGGAACACTGATTGCTGTGTGTGTGGTTTATCACAAAGACATTGGAAAAATGATCGTGGCAGGGCTTTCCATTATTCGGGACGCGGCTGTCAATGTGGGGATTTTCGCAGGAAACCGGATTCACAGCGAGAAAAAGCCCTATCGTACGGTGGTCAGCAACAGTTACCGGAAATTTGTGATGCTGGTAATTGTTTCTACCATACCGACCGGCATCATTGGGGTTGCGGCTTCGGATCTGATCTCGGCATGTGAGGAGATTTTGATTATTCCCGGGATCTGTCTGATTCTGACCAGCATCATACTTTTTATTTCGGATCATATTGCAGAGGGACAGAAGACACCGAAGAACACCAGCTATACCAATGCGTTTGTGATCGGAATCTGTCAGGGAATTGCCACAATGCCGGGTATCTCCCGCTCCGGAACTACTATCACAGCCTGTCTGTTGACGGGAATGAACCGGAAGTTTGCTGTGAAATATTCATTTATTATGTCAATTCCGGCAATTCTGGGTGCGTTGGTATTTGAGATAAAGGACGTGGATTTTGCTGCATTGCAGGCCACAGAGATTATCAATTATGCAGTTGGAACCCTTGTAGCAATGGTGGTAGGGTATGTCTGTATCAAAACGATGTTAATTGTCGTCCGTAAGAAGAAATTTACGATTTTCTCCATTTACTGTTTTGTCTTGGGTATTTTGTCCATTGCAGGCTATTTCTATTTTATTTGACATCGATGATGGAGGAGCAGGATGACAGAGCGTAACAAAAAACAAACAGGAAAACAAACAAATACAAAATCGAAAACTACAAAACCGAAAAGTACAAGAAAGCAGACAAAAGAGAGCGAGGCAAGGGAACAAAGCTTTCGCAGCGAGATCATTTTCTGGCTAATGCTTGCGGTCTGTATTATTATATTTATCGCAAATTTCGGATTCGGCGGAGCGGTAGGCGGAACGATCAGCTCGGTTCTGTTCGGATTGGTGGGAGTGGTCGCTTACATATTTCCGGTGTGTCTTTTTGCCGGTACGGTGTTTCTTTTATCTAATCGGGAAAACCGGATTGCAGCATTAAAAACAGTTGCGGCAGCCATTTTTGTGTGCTTCTTCTGCATGTTTTTTCAGCTGCTGGCCGATACAGAGCATGATGCGACAGCAGTTTCAGCCTTTGTCTGGAGCAGAGAGCATAAAGCGGGCGGCGGCTTTGTGGGAGGACTGCTGGAGCAGCTGTTCTGCTCCGGGTTTGGCGTGATCGGGGCATATATCGTAGACATTGCCGCATTGATTATTTCGCTCGTATTGATTACCGAAAAATCAGCGGTGCGGGGAGTAAAAAAAGGCGGGAAGGCAATTTATTCCACTGCGAGAGACCGAACACAGAGCCATAGAATGATCCAGCAGGAGAAACGGGAGGAACGGCAAAAAGAGCGTGCCAGAAGGCGTATGGAGCAGGTAGTGACCGGAGTGGCACTGGATACGAAGCTTGTCGCACCGGATCAGACCGCTGCCGTATCGGACGAGGTAAGTGAATTGAAACCGCCTGTACCGGGAATGATACCGGATATTGTGGAGGAACACCGGACACCGCTGGTATCCCTGGAAGCGATGCAGGAGATGCCCAAGGCAGAAAAGAGTGTTCAGGAGCTTGCAGAGGAGGCAGTTTACAGAGAGCAGGAGGAACAGTCGGTAAAAGCTGTGGAAGCTGTAGCGGAACCGGAGATACCAAGGGAACGTGTAAAGGCTCGTCCGAAGGAACCGGAAGCTCAGATGGAGCAGGAAATTGCCGAGGTAGAGCAGGAGATTGACGCGGCACAGCAAAATGATAAAAGCTATGTATTCCCGCCGATCTCTCTTTTGAAAAATGCTCCGGCCGGTCAACGGGGAGATGACAGCGAGCATTTAAACCGTACCGCAGAGAAACTCAAAGAGACCCTGCAAAACTTCGGGATCAATATTACCATTACCGCGATTAACCGGGGACCTGCCGTTACCCGTTATGAATTTCAGCCGGAGATGGGGGTTAAGGTCAGCAAGATTGTAGGGCTTGCAGATGATATCAAGCTGAACCTTGCAGCGGCGGATATTCGTATGGAGGCGCCGATTCCGGGAAAGGCAGCCATCGGAATTGAGGTGCCCAATAAGGAAAGCGTACCGGTCATGTTCCGGGAACTGGTGGAGTCGGAAGAGTTTCAGTCCAACAAATCCGGGATTGCGTTTGCCGCAGGAAAGGATATTGCGGGACAGGTTATGATTGCGGATATCGCGAAAATGCCGCATCTTTTGATTGCCGGAGCGACCGGTTCGGGAAAATCCGTCTGTATCAACACGATTATCATGAGCATCATCTATCGCGCGAGACCGGACGATGTGAAGCTGATCATGATTGACCCGAAGGTGGTAGAGTTGAGCGTTTATAACGGAATCCCGCATTTGCTGATTCCGGTTGTGACGGATCCGAAAAAGGCTGCGGGCGCGTTGAACTGGGCGGTTGCGGAAATGACGGAGCGTTATCAGAAATTTGCCCAATACGGCGTGCGGGATTTGAAGGGCTACAACCAAAAGGTGGAGTCCATCGCGGATATTGAGGATGAAACGAAACCGCAAAAGCTTCCGCAGATCGTGATTATTGTGGACGAGCTTGCCGATTTGATGATGGTTGCACCCGGAGATGTGGAGGATGCGATCTGCCGTCTGGCGCAGCTTGCCAGAGCCTGCGGAATCCATCTGGTAATTGCCACCCAGAGACCGTCGGTCAACGTCATCACAGGACTGATCAAAGCAAATATGCCGTCCCGGATTGCCTTTTCTGTAACATCCGGTGTGGATTCCAGAACCATTCTGGATATGAATGGTGCGGAAAAGCTGCTGGGAAAGGGAGATATGCTGTATTTCCCACAGGGAGTCCAAAAGCCGCTGCGCGTTCAGGGGGCATTTGTCTCGGATAAAGAGGTCGCGGATGTCGTGGATTTCTTAAAAAATCATAACGAGGCCACCGTTTACAGCAATGAGGTAGAGGAAAAGGTAAACAGTGTGGCAGTTGCCGCCGGGACACCTGCAGGCGGCGGAGGTGGTGACACCGAAGATGGAAGGGACGAGCATTTTATGGAGGCTGCAAAACTTTTGATTGACAAGGACAAAGGTTCTATCGGAATGATTCAGCGATACTTTAAGGTCGGCTTTAACCGGGCGGCACGCATTATGGATCAGCTGGAGGAGGCCGGTGTGGTCGGTCCCGAGGAGGGAACCAAGCCGAGACAGATCCTGATGTCACAGGAGCAGCTGGAACAATACATGCAGGCAGCAAATGATGCCTGAGCGTGCCGTTTCCATACGTTAATTTGAGAACAAGAGGAGGAACGTCGATTCATGAAAACCGACATTGAAATTGCACAGCAGGCATCTTTGTTGCCTGTCAGGGAGGTCGCAGCAAAGCTTGGAATCACAGAGGACGAGCTGGAGCTGTATGGAAAGTATAAGGCAAAGCTGTCTGATGAGCTCTTAGAAGCAGCAAAGGACAGACCGGACGGAAAGCTGGTATTGGTAACAGCCATCAATCCTACACCGGCGGGCGAGGGAAAGACCACGACCAGCATCGGACTGGGAGAGGCGTTAAATAAGCTTGGAAAAAAGACGGTTTTGGCGCTTCGCGAGCCGTCCCTGGGTCCCTGCTTTGGTATCAAGGGGGGCGCCGCCGGAGGCGGATATGCGCAGGTGGTTCCGATGGAGGAGTTAAATCTTCATTTTACCGGGGATTTTCATGCCATCACTTCCGCCAATAATCTGCTTGCGGCCTTGCTGGACAACCATATTCAGCAGGGAAATGCATTGGGCATCGACCCGCGGCAGGTTGTGTGGAAGAGATGTCTGGATATGAATGACCGGGTGCTGCGAAACATTGTGGTTGGTCTGGGAAGCAAGATGGATGGCGTGGTTCGGGAGGATCACTTTATTATTACCGTTGCATCCGAGATCATGGCGATTCTGTGCCTTGCGGAAAATCTTTCCGATTTGAAGGAACGTCTGGCGCGTATCATTGTGGCATACTCCTATGACGGGAAACCGATCACTGCCGATGATCTGCATGCCACCGGAGCCATGGCCGCCCTGTTAAAGGATGCGATCAAGCCGAATCTGATCCAGACCTTAGAGCACAACCCGGCGATCATTCATGGCGGGCCTTTTGCGAATATTGCACATGGCTGCAACAGCGTCAGAGCCACAAGGCTTGCATTAAAGCTGGGAGAGATTGCCATTACCGAAGCTGGCTTCGGTGCGGATCTCGGTGCGGAAAAGTTTTTCGACATCAAATGCCGCAAAGCAGGCTTAAAGCCGGATGCGGTGGTGTTGGTGGCCACCATACGGGCATTGAAATACAATGGCGGAGTGCCGGTGGCTGAGCTTTCACAGGAGAATCTGGAGGCATTGCGCAGAGGAATCGTGAATCTGGAAAAGCATGTGGAAAATCTTCAGAAATTTGGGGTTCCGGTAGTTGTCACCTTAAATTCCTTTGTCACAGATACGCAGGCGGAGGTTGACTTTGTAGAGCAGTTCTGCCGGGAACGGAATTGCGACTTCGCGCTCTCAGAGGTATGGGCGAAGGGCGGAGAGGGCGGTCTTGAGCTTGCAAAGCAGGTTTTGAATACCCTCGAGAAAAAAATTTCGGACTTTCAGGTATTATATGAAGATGAGCTTTCTCTTCCGGATAAGATCGAAAAGGTGGCGCGAGAGATTTACGGAGCGGACGGTGTAGCCTATTCTCCGGCGGCGCTTAAGGAACTGAAGCATATTGAAGAGCTGGGCATGGGACATTATCCCGTTTGTATGGCAAAAACGCAGTATTCCCTTTCGGATGATCCCAAAAAGCTCGGTCGTCCGGAGCATTTCACTCTGCAGGTGCGTGAGGTCTATGTTTCCGCAGGCGCAGGATTTGTCGTTGCGGTTACCGGCGCGATCATGACGATGCCCGGACTTCCGGCGGTGCCGGCGGCAAATGGAATTGATATCAACGGCGAAGGTGTGATTACCGGATTATTTTAGGAGGATGTATGGCATATATTGTTGATGGAAAAAAGATTTCTGCAGAGATCAAAGAGGAATTAAAGGAAAAGGTCACGGAATTAAACAAGCAGGGAAAAGAAGGAGTTCTAGCAGTGATTCAGGTGGGAGATGATCCTGCCTCCAGCGTGTATGTGCGAAATAAAAAACGCGCCTGCGAATATATTGGAATAAAGTCCTTATCCTATGAACTGCCGCAGGAAACGACGCAGGAGGAGCTGACTGCGTTGATCGGGCAGCTGAATGAGAAGGATGAGGTAAAAGGGATTCTCGTCCAGCTTCCGCTTCCGTCTCATATTGATGAGGATGAAATCATAACGTCCATCGCGCCGTCCAAGGATGTAGACGGCTTTCATCCCGAAAATGTGGGCGCATTGCTCATCGGACAGCCGGGATATGTGTCCTGTACCCCGGCGGGGATCATCCAGCTTTTGAAGCGTTCTGATATCTCCATAGAGGGAAAGCATTGTGTGGTCGTCGGCAGAAGCAATATTGTGGGAAAGCCGATGGCAGTGCTGATGCTGCGGGAAAATGCTACCGTAACCATTACCCATTCCAGGACCAAAAATCTGCAGGAAATCTGTAAGCAGGCAGATATTCTGATTGTTGCGATCGGGAAAAGGGAATTTATTGATTCTTCTTATGTGAAAGAGGGAGCGGTGGTCATTGATGTCGGAATTCACAGAGATGAAAATAATAAACTGAGCGGAGATGTGGATTTTGCCAGTGTCGAGCCAATCTGCTCGGCAATCACGCCGGTTCCCGGAGGGGTGGGACCTATGACCATTGCTATGCTGCTGCATAATTGTGTGGAGGCCATGATATGAAATGTGCAAATTGCGGTGCAGAGATAAAGGTGGGCAGTGTTTTTTGCTCGGAGTGCGGAAAAGAAGCACAGATTGTTCTGGATTACAATGTACTGGAGGAGGACTATCTGAAGGTGCTTTTGGATGAGGAGCAGCAGCAGACAAGGCCGACGTCTCAGACCGATCAGACGGCAAAAAAAAGAGGATCAAAAAAGAAAAAAAACAGCCGATGGTATATCTGGGTTGCTGTCGTGTGTGTCGTGCTGTTAATCGGTGTGGTGGTTACGTTTTTTGCGATACAAAAATCTCATGAAAACTCCTTTGCTTATCAGTATGAACAGGGGGTATCCCTCGTAAAAGAACGCAACTACACGAAGGCGCTGACCTATTTTGAAGCAGCTGCAGCGCTGGAACCGCACGATGTGGAGGTACGGCTTCAAATTGCGCAGATTCATCTTCAGCGGAAAGAGTATTCCGCTGCGGAACAGGCCCTGCGGAAGGCACTGGCGGAGGATCAGCAGAACAAGCAGACCATTCAGCTTTTGCTGGAACTGTATGAGGAGCAAAAAAAATATGACGAGATTCGCAGCCTGTCTGAAGAAATCACCGATGCATCCCTAAAACAGTTGTTTGCGGCCTATACGGTGGCACCGCCCGTCTTTTCGCCGGAGAGCGGAAAATATGCGGAAGAGCTTAAAATTGAGATTGACGCTGCGGCACAGGATACGATTTATTACACCATGGACGGCAGTGACCCGGTCAAAAACGGCGTGCCTTATACCGGAGAAATTTCTCTGGAGGATGAGGGAAGCTATGTGATCCGGGCGGCGGTCTGTGACGAGAGAGGGTTTTACAGCCCTGTGGAGTCGGGAGAATACGAGATTGAATTTATCGCCCCGGATATGGCGGTTACCAATCCTTCCCCGGGCACCTATCATGATTCGGTGGAAATTACGATCCATGTACCGGATGGGATGCGGGCTTACTATACATGGGACGATGTCGATCCCACTACCGACTCGCAGCTGTATACCGAACCGCTGAGTCTGCCGGAGGGCAACCATATTCTTGCGATCGTGCTGGTGGATTCCCATGGTCTGAAAAGCCCTGTGGCACGTTACAATTATATCTATCAGCCGGAATAGCGGAAACGAAGCTCAAAACTTCAAAAAAGCTGATTATAAAGCAGCTCCAGCAGATAATCCGTATATTCCTCATCCAGATCCGGATAGTCGGTTTGCAGCTGTGCTTTCATGTATTCATAGCGTTGAAAGTACAGCTGTTCTTCGGCTTCTTCCGGATTTTTTTCGTTTGCATTAAAAACGGCTGCGTCGATTACCTTTGCGGGATAGGTCTGTACAAACCAGGTTTGTATTTCTTCTGTCAGCCGCTTTGCAGTATCGGCTTCCGCAGCCAGAGTTTTCAGTTTCCTCAGATGGAGGAAGCCGATGACAAGAAAAATGAGAAAGAGAAGGGCTAAGACGATGCAGAGCTCGGTCTTTAACGGCTCTTTGACCGGCAGGGGGATGATGTCCGCCGCCACCAGAACGATCAGGATCAGACCGATCAGTCCGGTGGGCAGGAAGGAGTAGGCAGTTGATTTGTTGGATTCATATACATGGTGTTTTTCCTGATACATAGGGGGCTCCTTTTTCTTTGTTCCCGAGGAAAGCTTTAAGCTTCGTATTTTTTCAGTTTTTCTTCTAAAGCATGAATCAGAGCTGCTTGTTCCGCCAAGGAGGCATCCTTTTCAGCCAGGGAAGCGTCTTTCTCAGCCAGGGAAGCCGCCTGCTTTGCCAGGGAAGCATTTTTCTCCGCCAGCTCGTCCTCAAGCAGCTGCATTTTGTGTTTATGGGTATTCATTAAACGGTAATAATCTTCCCGTGCCCGGCATTGCTCCCGGACGAGTTCGTCCGCGTTCAGTTTATACAGGGTAGCTGAGGCGGATTGAAGTGATGTGTCATTTTCTGCAATCATTTTGATATCCTCCCATGTCGTCGCTTTGAATAGTTTTGACCACTGATCGATTTTCCAGAAGCGATCTTCATCAGTTGCCAATTGAAGTTGATTTAATGATAGCACATAAAGAGTAAATTTGTCAGTATAAAGATTCTGATTTTTCACGTTTAAAAGCTGATATTTTGCAAAAAACTCAGGATGATCCGGAAACAGGTCGTAGTCCAGAAAGCCGATGTGTATTGCCTGCCTGGCAAAGAGATAATTGACCCCTTGCTGCAGCTCGTCATAAGTACGGCACAGATAGCTCA
>JAFUTQ010000070.1 GCA_017484135.1 Lachnospiraceae bacterium | reverse complement strand
CTCATGTTAAAATGTTTGTTCCTTTCAGAATTTAGCTTGGCTAAATGTAACTGTTCAGAACCTTCGGTTCTTCACTGTTACAGCAGTCCGCCAATTAAAGTTTCGCTTCGCGAAAAGTCAGACTGCTTTGTAAAATATACGTTTTCATACGTCGCAAACAGTAAATGTTTACGACTGTACTGAACTTTTACGGCTAAATATCCTTAAAGTTTACTGTTTTTAGGTCGCTGTTGAAATCGTTTCCGATTTCACAAGCTGTCCTGAATGATTTTCTCAAAATCTTTCAAGGTTATTTCACTATTCAATTATCAAAGTGCTGATTTGTTTTTGTTGCCAACCGCAACTTCTAAAGAATATCATCTTTTCATCCGATTGTCAACAATTTTTTTTATTTTTTTGTCGCAGATTGTTCTTTTTCTCATGCGGCGAAAATTATCTTATCATGATTTTCTCTTCATGTCAACACTGTTTTTTCAACATATTTTTCATTTTTTCCGTAAATTTTGAATAAAAAAAGAATATGTTGGGGTCTGTCCATTTTCCATCCCCAACATCTATGTTTTTCCGTAAATTTACAATAACTTCATAAATAAATCATTCTGATATAGCCAGCTTAAAAAACGGCTTTCCGAAATTTGCTGCAGAATCCCGTCTCCCGTTCCATAGGCGCAAAATAGGGACAGGAAATACAAAAGCAGCCACACCAGAAGGAGTCCCTTTACCACCCCCAGGAGCAGTCCGGCCATCTTATTTGCCGCACGGATTCCCGGCAGCTTTGACAATAAATTTAGCAGATGTGCCAGCAACAGTGCGATCAATGCAATCAAAAGAATCGAGACAAAATATGATATCCCCCGCATGATAGATCCCGTAACGGAATCTACCAACTCCTGATAGAACGAGCTGTTTCGGATCATCTGTTCCGCCGTATTTTCTCCGAATACACCCAGAATTCCCTGAACAGCCATGGGCAGCTCCGTTGTTTTCTCCTCAATTCTAGCCTGCAGATAAGAATCGCAGGTTTCCCGCACACGTTCATCCATGCCGGTGTACTGTGTCAGAAAATTTGTCATATGCGGGGTGACGACGGTGCCCGCCCACAACACTACCACCATGGAAACTGTCGACACTACCATCCGGATCAGTCCCTTGTAATAGCCTTCTGTCATACATGCTGCAAGAATCAGCACTACCACGATCAATAACCAGTTCATTTTAATCGTACCTTCTCTGTTGTTCCTTCTAATATGAATGTATAATGCAGAGCTGTCGCCCCGGATAAAATTTTATACACAGCCTGATCAAAGGTGTATTCAAACCGTTTGATTCCATACGCGCTGAAAATCAGACACTCGTTTTCTCCGCAAATACAGATTTCTCCGTTATTCAGAAATTCTGCCGACCGATAATCCATAGAAAAATCCCGGTTGACTACACGCTTTCCGTTCATATCATAGGTGTCGATATGACGGTTTTCTCCGGATTTCTCCTCCGTATTGTAGATAACTCCGATATATTTTTCATTGCAAAATACACTTTTTATTTCATGCTCCAGTGCAATTTCCGTCTTTGGCTGCGGCTTTTGCGTTCCCTCAAAGACCACAATGCGGCTGTCTCCAAACGCAACCATCCGATCGTTGGATACGAAGCGAATCTCCGGAATGATCGTTTCTCCGTAATCAAAATTCCCCACCAGATTATCAATCTCGTTCTGTCCCACAGAACCGAAGTTATAGAAGCGGATGGACGAAGCTACCTTTCCCTCCGAAATATTCAACATGGATACCGCCAGCTTTTTCCCGTCATTGCAAAGTGCAATATCCAAGGGATAACCGCTGTTTTCCACATGCAAGGCTCCCTTTGCCAAATTGCTTCCGTGCTTATCATACATCCTCAAATAGTTGGTTCCTTCATGCTCCATCCACACGGCAATGGTCCCCTGATTCGCTACCCGGATCCGGTCAATCTTCATGGCCGTATCCACCTCGCCCTGTATCCCGTTTTGATTCAGGATATATACCCTTGTTCCTCCCTGATCGGCAAATGCCACATAATCCTCACACATTGCAATCATCGGAGTCTGCATTTCATAGGACTGATTCCAGTACAGGTGGTTGTCTGCATCCGTGTAAATCGCCCCGTCATTATTGTATTTAATAAAGCCTCTGCCGTAAGGAACAAATCTGCTCGCCGAGGAATCCTGTCTTTGCTCCACATGCTCCTGCACATACGAGGTACAGGTTCTGAATTGTACAAACAACACTGCCGCTGCCGCTGCCGCAAGAATCAGCCCCAGAACAATCAACACATTTTTCCTGATTTTTCTGCGGTGCTCCCTTATTTTTCTCTCCAATTCTCCGGAATCTGTCACGATCGTCCGGAACTGTGACTTATCTGCCATGTATCTTTCTCCCAATATCCGTTGAAGCTTTCTCATATGATTATAGCGTATCTTTTTCATTTCGGCACCACATTTTTGGGATTACTGTGGTAATATTAATTTTTCTCCGGCATAAATCTTATCTGCCTCGTCAATTCCGTTCAGCTCACAGAGCTCCTCAATCCTCCCTGCATCCTGATAGATTTTCTGGCAGATGGATGTCATACTGTCTCCCGGCTGAACAATATAAAAGCCCTGCTGCAGTGTTTCATTTTCCTGTGTGACCGCCTCCGGCTGTGTCCATGTCTCAGCTGTCTCCTGCTGAGGTTCCTCGGCATCTGCGGATATCATCTGTTCTGTCTGCTCCTCTGTGTCGCTTTCCGTCTCCTGCGGCTCTACATTTCCGGCAACCTCCTCTATGACAACCTGATATTCCGTATCCTCGACCGCTTCCTTTTCTCCCGAAAGAAATCCCGACATTGCAGCAACGGTATCCTCTATATTTTTCATCTTGGAATAATTATTGAACAGGCTGATCCCGGTAATACATAGCACCAGCACCACCAGCATGCCCGTGGCATACAACAGCGCATTTTTTGAATCCGGCTGCTTGTCCGGTTTATTCAAAAACATTTCCCGATAGTTTTTTAAGGCCTCGTCCCTGACCTCCTCCGGCTTAATCTCCTCCGGCGTGTCTTCTCTGGAGGTGATCATATATTCCTGCATGCGCTCATTGCGTTCATAATAAATATAGTAGCCGTTCTGGCGGTGCGTTACCTGATCCTCATACAGATAAATGGTCTCTTCCTTTTCCAGAGAATCCGACAGAAATAAGACACGGTTATTGCCGCCGAAAAATTTTTTGTGCAGCTTCTCCAATTCCGGTGTCAGCTTCGGTGACACCCCTTTTTGATCATAGAACCAGCCAAGCAGATCACTCTCGGGAAAATGCTGCTTCATCAAAAGACAGATTTCCTCTCTGGAGGCCTCATTAAAAACGGGCACGAAATCCCTGTAATCCAAATCTTTGAACTCAAACGCGCCATTAATATAAAGGCAGAAGCTATCCTCCGTTTTCTCGGTTCTTCCAGTCAGAATACACACACGCCGCTCCTGCAGCTTCCGGTATTCCGAATGTAAGTATGTATATACAAAATCTTCCATGTAGATTCGTTTCACTCCGTTCGGGGAGCCAATCTGTCTGAAGTTCTTCGGTAGACTGCTTATCTTTCGTTCCTGTGTTTCCGCTTTGCCTTCGTCCTTTTTTTGTATGATCTCTATCATGCTTCTGCCCCTTTCACATCATTTTGAGACAACCATACCACAGGGATTCCGCTGATTCTGTCAGTTTGTGTATGGCGAAGCATGAAACGTATGACTTTTTCCGGCAAAAAAGCTGTCGCTTTTCCCGCGACAGCTTTTCTTTTTGTCTAATTTAGTTTTCTTTGATAAAAGCCTTTACTTTTTTGTAAATATTTTCTGCATCCAATCCATATTTTTTGATCAACTCCGCCGCGGGACCGGACTCTCCGAAGACATCGTCAATGCCGATCCGCAAAACCTTCGCAGGTGCTTTTTCGCACAACACCTCACATACTGCACTTCCCAGACCGCCGATCACGGAATGCTCCTCCACCGTAACTGCCTTTCCGGTTTTTTCGACGGACTTTACAATCAACTCTGCATCAATCGGTTTGATGGTGTGAAGGTTGATGATTTCTGCATCAATCCCGTCTGCCGCCAACAGCTTCTCTGCCTCCAATGCTTCATTCACTTCGATTCCGGTGGCAAAAATGGTGACATCCCGCCCCTCTTTGAGCACAATTCCTTTTCCGATTTCAAACCGATACTCCGGATTGTCGTTTCTGACCGGAACAGGCAGCCGTCCCAGCCGTAGGTATACCGGTCCCACATGTGAATAGGCGGCCTTTACGGCAGCCCTTGTTTCTACATCGTCACTGGGGCTGATCACAACCATGCCCGGAATCTCTCTCATAAGAGCAATATCCTCCAGGCACTGATGGGTCGCACCATCCTCTCCCACGGAAATGCCCGCATGGGTAGCTCCGATTTTTACATTCAAGTGCGGGTATCCGATCGAGTTGCGCACCTGCTCATAGGCACGTCCTGCCGCGAACATAGCAAACGAGCTCATAAACGGCACCTTGCCGCAGGTAGCAAGTCCTGCTGCAATGCCAGTCATATTGGCCTCTGCAATCCCGCAGTCGATGTGTCTGTCGGGAAATTCTTTTCGAAAGATATCTGTCTTGGTGGCTGCCGCAAGATCGGCGTCTAAAACCACCAGATCTTCATGCTCCCGTCCCACCTCTACCAGAGCATTGCCATAGCTTTCTCTTGTTGCGATCTTTTTTGCGTCTGACATTATGCGTCACCTGCTTTCTCTAATTCCGATACCGCGCGGGCATACTGTTCATCATTGGGTGCTTTTCCGTGCCAATCCACCTGATTTTCCATAAAGGACACCCCTTTTCCCTTAACGGTCTTTGCAATAATGGCAGTCGGGTGGTCTTTCACCGACTTCGCCTCGGAAAATGCTGCACGAATCTGCTCCATGTCATTTCCGTCTATGTTGATCACGTGAAACTGAAAGGCTTCAAATTTTTTGTCGATCGGGTAGGGTGAACACACCTCCTCGATCGTTCCGTCAATCTGCAAATGATTGTTGTCAACAATTACCGTCAGATTGTCCAATCCGCGGGAGCCTGCCCACATGGCTGCCTCCCAGATCTGTCCCTCCTGAAGCTCTCCGTCGCCGCACATCGCATATACCCGATAATCCTTTTGATCCAGCTTTGCCGCATATGCCATGCCCACCGCGCAGGATAAACCCTGTCCCAGCGAGCCGGAAGACATATCCACGCCGGGAATATGCTTCATATCGGGATGTCCCTGAAGATACGAGCCTGTGTGCCGCAGAGTCAAAAGATCCCCCACCGGAAAGTACCCGCGATGTGCCAGCACCGCATACAATGCCGGTGCCACATGTCCCTTGGACAGGACAAAACGATCCCGATCCGCCTTTTGAGGATTTCCGGGATCAATCCGCAGTTCTTCAAAATACAGATATGTCATAAGGTCTGCCGCAGAAAGTGAACCGCCCGGATGTCCCGATGCGGCACTGTGTAATGCGGCTAAGATACTTTTTCTCACCTCATTGGCTGTCTTTTCTAACTGTGCATTCGTCATGGTAATTGCCTTTCTTTTTCCTATAGCTCCACGCGCCCTTCCAGTGCGCGCAGCAATGTCACCTCATCAATATATTCCAGATCTCCGCCTACGGGAACGCCACTGGCGATCCGTGTCACACGAATTCCGGTGGGCTTGATCAGCTTGCTGATATACATGGCGGTTGTTTCTCCCTCTAAGCTGGAGTTCGTCGCGATGATTACTTCCTCTACATCTCCCTCCAGTCGGTGAATCAACTCCTTCAACCGGATATCATTCGGTCCGATCCCGAGCATCGGGGAAATCGCCCCGTGCAGCACATGATAAACGCCCTCGTATTTTCCGGTTTTTTCATAAGCCGCCAGATCTCTGGTATCCTCCACCACCATAATCGTCCGGTGGTCTCTCTGCATATTTCGGCAGATCGGGCAAAGCTCCTCATCCGTTAATGTCAGGCATTCCTTGCAGTAATGAATATTTTTCTTCGCTTCCGTCATAGACTCTGCCAGCTTTTTTACATCCTCCTCCGGCATATGCAGAATATGAAACGCAAGTCTCTGTGCCGATTTTGAGCCAATTCCCGGAAGCGCAGACAATTGTTCAATCAGACGGCTGATCTGACTGCTGTAATAATCCATTCCGTAACCTCTTCTCTACAGCGGCAATCCGCCAAGTCCGCCGAGACCGCCAAGTCCACCCGTTATTTTGGACATAGATTCCTGCGAATATTCCTCAATCTGGCGAAGCGCTTCGTTGGCAGCTGCCATAATCAGATCTTCCAGCATCTCTACATCCTCGGGGTCTACTGCCTCCGGGTCGATTTTTACCTTTGTGATCTCCTTCTTGCCGCTGACGGTCACTTCCACCACTCCGCCGCCTGCTCCCGCAGTAATTTCCTTTTCTTCCAGTTCCTTTGAAGCCTCTTCCATCTGACGCTGCATCTTCTGCGCCTGCTTCATAAGGTTGTTCATATTCCCCGGCATCATGCCGCCCGGATATCCGCCACGTTTTGCCATTTTATCCATCCTCCTGTTCTTCCTCAAAGGTTATATCCATATTTATAATCTGGGATAAGTCGATGTATGCATCCTCAAAGGCGTGTCCGCTCTGATTTCGGTCGATTACCACCTCTACGTCCCGGTCAATATATTCGGAGATCAACTGCGAAATTTCTTTCCGACGCTCCTCTGCTCCCATAAAATCTGCCGCAACCGGGTCATCAAACACCATCATCAGGCGATTGTCTCCGGCCAGGCTCAGATGCGCCTGCTTCATATAGCTTTTTTGCATTCCGCTCATCTGCTGCTGAATCGCGTTCCAGTTCTTGACTGCCTGTTCTACCTCTTCCGGAATCGCTTTCGGCAGAGGCGGCTTTTCGATGACCGGCTGCTGTGCGTTCTCCGCCGTGCCGGACATGACAATCCGGGAAACCGGCACACCTTCTTCCAGTTTTTTTTCGAGCTTTTCCAACCGATCCGTAATCGCATCTACATTCAGCTCCATCTCCGGCTTGCACAGCTTGATAATCGCAATTTCTGTCAGAATCCGTTTTTGCGTGGAATATTTGATCTGGTTTGAAAGTTCTGAAAAGACGCGAATATAGCGAATCAGCACCTCCTGCGATACCATGCCCGCCTCTTCCTTCAACAGTGCGAGATTCTCCGTGGACATGTCCAGCACATCCTCCATATTTTCAGCGCCCTGCAGCAGCATGAGGTTTCTCAGATACCATGTAAAGTCTATGACAAACTGTCCCAGCTCCCGCCCTTCCAGTACAAGCTCATCCAGCAGGGCGATAGCGCCCGCCACATCCTCATTCAGCACATACCGGAGAAGCCGCGAAAACACCTCTGTGTCCACCGCGCCCAAAACATCCAGTACCTTGTCATAAGTCAGCGTTTCCCCCAGATAAAAGGCAATACACTGATCCAGGAGACTGAGCGCATCTCTCATGGAGCCGTCCGCCGCTTTTGCCACATAGCGAACTGCCTTTTCCTCCACCTCAACCTGTTCCTTCTCCATCAGCTCCATGAGCCTTTGGGATATCGTGTCAATGGAAATCCGCCGAAAATCGTACCTCTGACAACGGGACAGAATCGTAATCGGTATTTTATGCACCTCTGTCGTTGCCAGGATAAAGACCACATAGGACGGCGGTTCCTCCAGTGTCTTTAAAAGGGCATTAAACGCCCCGGTGGACAGCATGTGTACCTCGTCAATGATATAAACCTTATATCTGCCCTCTGTGGGCGAGTACGCCACCTCATCCCGAATCTGCCGGATATTCTCCACGCCGTTATTGGATGCCGCGTCAATCTCAATCACATTCATGGAGCTTCCCTCTGCAATCGCCTGACAAACGGCACATGTGCCGCAGGGGCTGCCCTCAACCGGATGCTCACAATTGATTGCCTTGGCAAAGATTTTCGCGACCGTGGTCTTTCCGGTACCGCGGGTTCCGCAGAACAGGTAGGCATGTCCCACCCGTTCTGCGCGAATCTGATTTTTTAACGTTGTTACAATATGCTCCTGTCCTTTTACGTCCTCAAAATTCTGAGGGCGGAATTTTCGATAGAGCGCCGTATATGACATATCAATGTCTTCTCCCGTCTGATTTAATCTCCGAAGCTGATGCCGATGGCCTTTGCCTCCTTGATGGTCTGGCAATCCGGCTCAACAGTCTTTAGCTTGCCTGCCACTTCTCCCAAGGGCACTCTCTTTGTTTTACCGTTGATCATCGCAATCATATAGCCGTAATCTTCATCCAGAATGGCCTTTGCCGCAGCCGCGCCCAGTCTGGTGCAAAGAACCCTGTCATACGGGCAGGGATTTCCGCCTCGCTGTGTATGTCCCGGAACCGTCACGCGAACCTCTGTGCCGCTTGCTTTTTCGATCTGTTCTGCGATCTCATAGGAGACAGAAGGGTATTGATAGTTCTTTTTCTTGTTTTTATATTCCTTCTTGGTCAGCGTCGCATCTTCCTTGGAGATTGCGCCCTCTGCCACCGCAAGAATTGTAAAGCCCTTGCCTGCTTTCGTGCGCTTGTCAATTGCCTCCACTACCTTGTTGATATCGTAGGGAATCTCCGGCAGAAGAATGATATCTGCGCCGCCCGCAATCCCTGCGTACAGGGTCAGCCAGCCCACCTTATGTCCCATAACCTCCACGATAAACACGCGGTTATGAGAGGCTGCCGTCGTGTGAATGCAGTCAATGGCATCGGTTGCCACATTGATGGCGCTCTGAAAGCCGAAGGTAACATCGGTTCCATATATGTCATTGTCGATGGTTTTGGGAAGATGAATAATGTGCAGTCCTTCCTCCCTGAGCAGATTCGCAGTCTTCTGGGTTCCGTTTCCTCCAAGAATCACAAGGCAGTCCAGATTCAGCTTATAATAGGTCTGCTTCATCGCCTCTACTTTGTCCAATCCGTTTTCATCCGGCACGCGCATCAGCTTAAACGGCTGTCTGGATGAGCCTAAAATTGTGCCGCCCTTTGTCAGGATTCCCGAAAAATCCGCAGAGGTCAAAAGGCGGTAGTCCCCATAGATCAACCCCTTATAGCCATTGAGAAAGCCATAGACCTCCAGCTCACTCAGATTCTCACTCAGTCCTTTGACAACACCACGCATTGCTGCATTCAATGCCTGACAGTCTCCGCCGCTTGTCAACATTCCTATTCTCTTCATCTCGCCATCCCTTTCTTTGATTAAAATTCAAATGAAATGCTCATACAGAATTTATTATAATATATTTCCATGGCTGGCACAAGCCATTTCTTATGGAGTCTTTTTCACAATGTTTTGCAGATACTCCCACATCCGTTTGGTTGAGGATATACTCAACCTCTCAGAGGTCGTATGAATATCAAAAATATCCGGTCCCATAGATACGCAATCGAGCCCCTCTATTTTTTGTGCGAGAATCCCGCATTCTACTCCTGCGTGAATGGTTTCCACCTTCGGCTCGGTTCCGAACATTTCAGCATAAATTCGAACCAGCTCCTCCCGAAATGCGGAATCTTTCCGATATTCCCACGCAGGATACCGACCGCGAAAGCTTACACTGCCGCCCAACTGCTCCGTAATCAGCTTTAATTTGTGCATCACATATTCTCCGTCGCTCCCGATGGAACTGCGGACCGAATAGTGCAGATGAAGCTCCTCCTGCTCCAGCTTCAGGATTCCGAGATTTAAGGATGTCTCCACCAGTCCCGGAATGTCCATGCTCATGGTCTGTATTCCGTTGGGCAAAGCATTGAGTAAGGATGCCACCGTCCGGGTACATTCTCTGGTCAGCACCTGCCGGTTTTCCGTTCCGTTTGATATTCCCTCAATCTGAATGCCGGGATCCGATGCGCGGTATTCCCGGGCGATGGCCGCATTCAGTTCTTCCAATATCCGGTATATGCTTTCCTCATCGGTCACTGCTGCCACGAGTCTGGCCTCCCGCGGAATCGCATTGTCCTTGCTGCCGCCCTCAAAAGAGATCAGCTGCACGCCTGTCTTTGCCAAAAGCTCCATCAGGATTCTTGCCAAAAGCTGATTGGCATTCGCTCGTCCCTTGTCAATCTCCGTGCCGGAGTGTCCGCCCAGCAGTACCTTTACCCGGATCTCCATCACCGTTTGTTTTACCGTTTCTCTTGTCACCGGAAGGACGCATTCCGCCGTGCAGCCGCCGGCACATCCTGCCAGAAAGATTCCTTCTTCTTCGGAATCAAGGTTTAACAGTCTTTTCCCTTTCAGCATAGAAACATCGATGCCGGTTGCACCCTCCATGCCAACCTCCTCACATACGGTACACACAAATTCCAGCCGCGGATGCGCAAGCTCCCCGGATTCTAAAATCGCCAAGGCATAGGCAATGGCGATGCCGTCATCTCCGCCCAGCGTCGTTCCCCGGGCAGTGACAAAATCGCCGTCCACATAGAGATCCAGCCCATCCTGTTCAAAATCAATACTGCAGTCTGCGTCCTTTTCACATACCATGTCCATATGCCCCTGAAGAATCAGAGGCTCCGCCGCCTCATAGCCATCGGTGGCTTCCTTAATGATAATGACATTGTGTAATTCATCCTGATAGTATTCCAGTCCGTGCTCCTTTGCAAATGTCGTCAGATAATTGCTGATTCGCTCCTCCCGATAAGACGGATGGGGAATACTGCAGATTTCCTCAAAATAGTGAAACACCCGTTCCGGCTGTAAGCCCGCTAATTTTTTACCCATAATTTTTGTCATTCCTTTCGCGTCCGGCGACGGCCGGAATATTTCCTTTTGCGCCCCTGCACATGAAAAAAGCTGTCGGCACCCAAACCTGGATGTTCCCGGCAGCTCTCCTTATTTTTCTTTTCAAAAACCGAGCATCCTGCTTTGAATCCTAACCACAAACGTTACCTTGACAGTTGACTCAGCCTAGGCTGCCTTACAACACCCGGAAGGTTCCTCTTAGGGCTGCTTCATTCCTGACCTGACCCGGTTCGGGGATTTCCGTCGTGTAAGACCCGGACATCAACGCCACTTATCAAGGGCAGCTTTGCAGTATCAGACCCGAGGCAGGATATCACCCCAGCTAGGGCGGATTGCTGGTACAGGTCGCCGCCACATCCCCGGCTGCTCGGAGATTACAGTATAACGCATCGGACAAGCGGTTGTCAAGACTGCCGCAGCCTGCGAAAAAAATCCGTCAGCATCCGGGAGCACTCCTCCTCCAAGATTCCGCGTTCGATCTCCACCTGATGATTAAATTCCTGCATCTGCAGCAGATTCAAAATGGAACCGGCGCAGCCTGCCTTTGGATTCATGCAGCCAATAACCACCTTTTTCATGCGCGCCTGCACGATGGCTCCCGCACACATCTGACAAGGCTCCAGCGTGACATACATGGTACAGTCCTCCAGCCTCCAGTCCCCGGTCTTTTTTGACGCTTTCCGGATTGCAATGAGCTCCGCATGGGAAAGTGTATCCCGATCTTTTTTGCGTCGGTTATACCCTCTGGCGATGATTTTATCATTCTGCACAATCACGCAGCCTATGGGTACCTCCCCGATTTTTTCTGCCTTGACTGCCTCCCGAATCGCAGCCCTCATATATTTCGTATGCTCGTCCATATTGCCTCCAGTTCAAAATTTCTGCTATAATGGTAGCATGATTTCTTGTGCAAAAAGTCTATGCCGACATAGTCGGCATGACCTTTTGACCCTCCAATCATAGCATATTACCACGCAAACAGGAAGGAATTTTATGAAGTTCTCATACGAAACAAACCGGCTGATCCTGCAGCTTCTGGAACCGGACGATGCGTCTATGGTTCTGAACTTTCAGCTGAACAATATCAGCTTTTTTGAAAAATACGAGGCTACGCGCCCCGCCAATTTTTATACGCTGGAATTTCAGCGAAAAACCCTGGAGGCCGAGTATCAGCTGGCACTCCGTGCCTCCATGATCCGCTATTATGTGTTTCGGAAAGAGGATCTCCGGCGCATCATCGGAACCGTCTGCTTTCGCGACATCCGACTCTCCTCCTTTTTTTCCTGTGAGACCGGATATAAATTCGATCATTCATACTGGCATCAGGGTTATGCACAGGAAAGTATGGAAAAGGCTATTGATGTCATGTTTTTTGAGCAAAACATGCACCGCATAGAGGCAAGCGTCATGCCGGAAATAAGCCCTCCATCCGTCTGCTGGAAGCTCTGGGCTTTGTACAGGAGGGCATTGCCCGGCAAAGCGCGCTGGTATGCGGCAAATGGGAGGATCACATACGCTATGCCCTCATTCATCCATAATGCGGCACCAGTAGCCAAACTGATCCCCGTCACTCTTTTCTGTCAGAAACATCGGAAAACCGAAAATCGCTGCCAGAATTTTTTCCTGTCTCCGCCACACGCCGGGCACACCCAGAATGAGCTGCCTGCCATCTTCTGACTCATATTCTCCGAACAATACATAACGGTAATTGAAAAAACCGTTTAACAGAAAACTGTTATTACCATATTGCCAGAATTTTTTCGGCAGATTTTTAAAGTCATTTAATTCCATCTGCACGCAAAGCAGATTTTTTCCCTCCACCGGACGAATGACGGATTTCTCTTTTTTCATGATTTCCCATGCATCCCACAGGCGTGTTGTTTCATCCTTTTTTTCGGCATTGTCCTCGTTGCTATCATTTTCCGGTGTTTCTTCCGGCGTATCATTCCGTTTTTCCATGCTTTCCATCATCTGTGCCGTTTCGTCTGCCGCAGCTTCAATCACTTTGCGCTCCGTCTCAGCTGCTGCCTGCTGCTCCCGGATGTCTGCCGGCGCTTCCTTTTCATCGGACGACAAATCGTGATTCTTCTCCCGGAACTCTGCAGTTGTCTCTTCCGCAGCCGATTCCTGTTCCTGCTCTGTGGTTGCAGATTGCTTTTCTCCCTGAAATATCCTGATCCGCTCTCTCAGGATCGGTTCATCGTCCCACTGACTGGCATACATCTGCTGTCCGTCAATCAGAATCAGAAGCCCTTTCATATCTTCCATGGAATAGGGAGAATCTCCGATCCGTTCGGAAGCGAAAATGATCTTAAAATCAGCCGACATCTGCCCGGCATGCATCTGTCCGATTTCCACCGCCTGAATGTCTGCCCCGTCTCTTGCAAATAAATATACCGGAATCAATGTCCCCGGCGTCAGGGAGGCTTTGATATGCAGCTCCAGCTTACACTGATCCCCCCGCACCTCCACCTTTGCAAAGCCTGTATTGTACAACTTCTGATTGCCGTCGTAGTAATAAAGATAAGTTACAAAACGTGTGATATCTGCCATAATACTCCTGTTACCCGATACAATTCTTACACATCCTATGTTTCCGGAAGCAAAAATATGACAGTTCGCCTTGACTAACTCTCATCTGAATTTTATACTACTAAAAAAAGCAACTGCTCAGCAAATACGCTGACCAGCGGCTGAGCAATCACCTTGATATCGAAGAAAAACGTTTGTAACCCCGGTATCAAAAATTCATCATTATCATCATTATCAAAGAAAGGAAACCAAAAAATGAAGAAATTTGTATGTACAGTATGTGGCTACATCCATGAAGGAGATTCCGCACCGGAATTTTGTCCGGTATGTAAAGCACCGGCAGAGAAATTTACTGAGCAGTCCGGCGATCTGACCTGGGCTTCCGAGCATGTAGTAGGCGTTGCGCAGGGCGTATCCGAGGATATTCTTGCAGATCTGCGTTCCAACTATGAGGGCGAATGCCGTGAGGTCGGCATGTACCTTGCGATGGCAAGAGTTGCTCACAGGGAAGGCTATCCGGAAATCGGATTGTATTACGAGAAGGCCGCATATGAGGAGGCCGAGCACGCAGCAAAATTTGCCGAGCTGTTGGGCGAGGTATTGACAGACAGCACCAAGAAAAATCTTGAGCTGCGCATCGAAGCCGAGAACGGCGCTACCGCAGGAAAGACCGATCTGGCAAAGCGGGCAAAGGCTGCCAACCTTGACGCAATCCATGACACCGTTCATGAGATGGCCAGAGATGAGGCAAGACACGGCAAAGCATTCAAGGGCTTACATGACAGATATTTTGGATAAGAAAACTTAGCAAGAAAAACCGGGTGCGGAGAGTTTCCGCACCCGGTTTTTTACGCTTCCATTCTTGTTATCGGTATTTTTATATCGCATCCTTCGGGCAGTTCCGCTTACACTCAAAGCACAGAATACATTCCGTTCCGTTTTCTCTCTTTCTTGAGTTATCCGTCACATCCACATTCATGGGACACACCCGTTTACATTTCCCGCAGGAAATACATTTGCTCTCGTCACACTTCACACGCAGCAGCGAAAAATAACTCATCGGCTTTAAGAATACTGTGATCGGACATATGTATTTACAAAAGGCACGATTGTCCTTGAACGCATATGCCAGAACGATTCCGACGAGATAATACAAGACATTTCCTATGATAAACGCCCAAAACATAATTCTTTCCAGGTTTCCGACATTCGCAAGAAACAATGCGGCAACAAATACAAGCGAAGCAACAAACGTTATGTACCGAATCCAGCCGATTTTCTTTCTTGGCTGGTCAGGCTCCTTGTACGGAAGGAAATCGAGAACCATAGCCGTCCAACAGGCATATCCGCACCAGCCTCTGCCAAACAGCAACGGTCCGAATATCTTGGCAACCGCATAATGAATGGTCGCGGCTTCAAATACACCGGTAAACAGATAATACCAGAAGCCCTCGATCTGCATGTTTTCATTGCTCATAAACCCTAAGTAAACCAGCATATAAAGTCCTACCAAAAGCTGCGTGATGCGCCGGGCGTGCTTATACTGTTTGACAAACAGAAAAATTCCTAATGAGACGGCGATTCCGATATAACTGAAATTGAACAGATAAAAAATATTATCCAAGGTCAGCCATAAGGTAATCGCAACAGCCTCAAATATAACCAGCATTATGATCGGCAGTCTGTATTTCTTCATGCTATCACTCCTTCAGATTCGCGTTTATCGTCAGTTCTTCTTCGTTATTTTTCAAGCAAAAGTATAGCAGAAATGTTCTGACAATTCAATGAAAATTGTACGCTTAACCTGTGAATCATGTGATACGGACTTATCGCGATGCTCCTCGCCCCGACTGTTACATGATTCGCATGCGTATGCATCGGTTTTCTGCAATATGGACATTTCCATTTTTAAGGGGATTCACACCAACGAATTTCCATCATGTATGCTACGCATTGTTCTCCAGCATCGCTCTCTCAGAAACGAACTTATCATCTCAATTGATTCCCCTTCATAAAACGCCACCAAAAGCTTTTTAAACTCCGGAACCTTTTTTTCAGGAATCACAAGAAATCCCATTCCGTGAGCGATCAGAAAATGATTTGCAAAAATTACAGCTGCTCTTTTATTGCCATCTGTAAAAATCTGCGTTTTCATACAGTACAGGCACAACTCAATCGCGATATCCACTGCCTCTTTATCCTGTGACCGAATATGATCAATGCTTTCTTTTACTACTGCTTCTATTGGAATTGGAGGGACATATGAACTGCCGCCGATTGTAACAGGCACTCCTCTGATCCGTCCGCCATCATAGAAAAATCCTTCGTTTACCAGCTTGGCAATATGACACAGCATATAATAATTGCTTTCACTCTGGATTACATCCCGATCCAGAATAAATTCCCATGCGTGTTTCAGATTTAATATTTTCTGTACATCCGTAGCAGAAACACCATTCACTTTTCCATTTTCAATAATATCCTCCGTCTGCGGAAAAGAAGTTGCAACTCCTTCCAACACAGCCTGATCATAGATATTCGTTTTCATATTGGCCCTTGCAAAGTCAAGATTTTTCAAAATTTCAGAAGACAGTTCCTTGTCTTCATATCCCCTCGCAGCCAGCTCTTTATTAATTTTTCGAATTGCCCTGTTTAATTCTCGTGCTTCTTTTGCATTGCGAAGCAGCATCTGATACAACTCATCTGAATATACATCGACATATACCGATGTCAATTTGCCTGCTACCCTTTTTCGAACATATAAATATTTCCCACCGCTCTGCTCTTTTACTTCCGGATTTCCGTCATATGGCATCAGATTGAGTCTCGCCTGATAATCTGCACGCTGCTGTAAAAGCTCTTGTATTTCAGAATAATTTGCACTCATTACATTTCTTCCTTTTTTAGGGAACTTTTTATGTATATATTATAGCCAAAAGTTCCCTAAATAACAAGATTCATATTTGCATTTCGATAAAGTGCGACATATGATTTAGATATTGTAAGATTGTCCTTTTTATGGATTCGGGCATCTCCCTCATCCCTCCTTCCACCCATTTCAAAATAATATTCCAGGCAGCGCCCACATTGAACGCAATGATGTATTCCGTTTGTTCAGAAGTAAATGGTTGAAACAAAGGATAATCCGGGCTGACTATCTGATTGTGCAGCAGTGGTATCAAACGATTTAGCTTGTTCAGGATCAAATGCAACAGTTCATTATCCCGAAGCTGAAAAAGGAACTCCTGATTTTGTATGCAAAATTCAAAGATAATATCTAAAACCACTGAAAGACGGCAGCTTGGCATTTGCTGCAGGGATTGCACATACTGATATAAAATCGTATCAATGTGTGCACTTAGAACATCATCTTTGGAGCTGAAATTTCGATAGAAAGTTTTTCGGGCGACATGCGATTCCATAAGGATTTGTTTTACCGTTATTTCATGGTAGGGAAAAGATTTCATTAGATGCAAAAGCGTATTGGTAATTTCATTTTTGGAGCGTATTGCGCTTGGATGTTGTGTAGGGTTCATATCAATTCCTTCCTGACACATGAATCATATTCTCCGCCGCAGCCCCGCAGTGAGCGCGTGGCCCGGCGCTGAAATGTGACGACACTTTTTCCTAAATTTGTGTCACTTGACGGCGAAGTGTTGTCATTTATTTTTTTGTATTCTATCATAAACCAGAAAAGCGACACAAGAGTTTGCTTTTTGAAAGGAGAAACACTCATGAATGAATTGGTATGGATATTTCCTATTTTGTTTCTTTTTCACGATATGGAAGAGATAATCGGATTTGGATTATGGCTCACAAAGAACAGGACTTTTTTGGATCAAAACTATCCAAAAATCAGTCATACCTATCAGCCCTATAGCACGGAAGGTATGGCTGCTGCAGTTATGGAAGAATTCATGCTGTGTCTGATCATTTGTATCATTTCAAGATTTACAGGATTTTATGGGCTGTGGCTGGGAGGATTGATAGCTTATGCGGTTCATTTGGTAATGCATATTGGGCAAAGCGTTGTAATCCGAAAGTATATACCGGCATTGATTACCAGCATAATCTGTTTGCCTGTCAGTATTTGGACGATTGGAAGCAGCATAAAGCTGCTGTCATATTCAGCGGGCAATGTAGTTGTTTACAGTTTGATCGGCATTGTTTTGATTGCCGGGAATCTAAGAATAGCGCATTGGATCATTCATACATTTACAAAAAAATCCAATACCTTTTGAACAGAGTCTTCCAATTGATTTTCGCCCCACCCAAGATCCCAGTTACTTTCTGTATAAACGTCGGAAATCACATAAATCGCAGAGGCGAAACATCTTCGGTATGCTGCGACGGTAAATAGACCAACACCTTCCATTTCCACACATAGGGCGCCTTTCTCTCTATATTCCATAACTTGCCCCCATGTCTCCATATATCCGGCATCGGTGGTCCAATGTACTCCCCTCCGGTGTGCAATTTTATGATCCGAGAAACCTTTACATAGTTGATCGGTCAATTCCTTTGACGATTCCATGATATCCAGATCATATCCGTATAGCCTGGCCACAGCCGTATCATTGTATGCACCATCTGTGATGACAAAATCTCCCGGCTGCATATCCGTCTGCAATCCGCCTGCAAAGCCAACATGAATTAATTCTTTGACACCACCTGCAATCAAATCTTCCGCTTGCGTGGCTATCGCCGGTGAACACATATTTCCTTTCACAAACCCGATGTTTTCATTCGCATCAAAAACATAGAGTTCTCCTCCCAAAGGATATTGATAGGTCGCGCAGTTTTTCAAAATCATTTCATCATACAGACGATCTGCCAATAAATAAACCCGTTTCGGCACATTTATTTTGTCAAGATCAAATCCTTCGTTTTTTAATTCCAGCCTGACTAATTTCTTAGGATCAGTCAAAACTTCACAACCGGCTCCAAAAGCTCCTGTTTGTTCCGTTTTATCTCGATCTCTCATATTATTCATATACAGCACCTCATCTGTTCCGATACAGCGACTCTTATGCCTTTTATCATTTTAATCTCTTTATTCAATCCTCATACGATATCTGCAAAAACACATTTAACAGTCTCAGCCAAATCCATCGTGCAAGCTCTATCTGAAACCCTACCTTTCCGGCACTTACAAAAATTTTCACATATTCCTGAGCTGACTCATGAATATAGGTCGGAAACTGTTTCTTCATTCCGATAGGAGAACAGTCCCGTAAGCGGCAGCAATTCTTTCTGCCTTATCATACTGACCGCCTTCTCCCCTGCTACCTTTGCCGCTTTCTTAAGGTCAAGCTCTGATGTGACCGGAACCACAAAAACATAATATCCTCCGGTTC
This sequence comes from Lachnospiraceae bacterium, assembly GCA_017484135.1. Taxonomy (GTDB): domain Bacteria; phylum Bacillota; class Clostridia; order Lachnospirales; family Lachnospiraceae; genus Roseburia_C. Next base: position 72,659 of record JAFUTQ010000070.1, on the reverse strand, counting down.
CTTTCGATGTTTGTGTATCATTTTTATTTTGTTTCCTGCCTTGCACATTGTATCATCGGATTATCGACAAGCTCCAATTGAATATCAGGAACTTCTATTCCGAATGATGCCAGATTATCCAATGCTATCTGCAAAAATATTCCGGCACTTTCCGAAGCAACCTGCTGAGCGCATTTTTTAATTTGTCCGTTCGTATGAATGCGAATTTCTATCTCGGACAACACATCCTCAAAGCTTCGATCTTTTTTCATCGCTTCCAGTACGCTGTTAAGTTGAAAATATCCATAGAGCACCACATCATTAATCTGCTCGGTATTCCAGATTCTTTCATAAAAAGCCGTAAAGCTTTCCCCCTCTGGCATGGGCGCAGGCAGCTTGTCGATTACCTCTTGAAGAATACTCTGCAGTTCGTTTATTTTTTCTTTTTCCCCAACAAACCGATAATACCCTACCGCAAATTCGTTGACATACATTTCCTCTCTGACCCTTGACATTTGCACACTCTGTTTTTCTACTATACAATGTCCTGTTTCATGCAGCATATTATACCAATGAAAATAAAGGTCAAATTTATATTGTATCTTAGCTTCTCCAAACAACTGCTGATATCCGAATTGCTGCTCCTCTGTTCCGGTTTCGTACTTTCCGGAAATAATGGTATAGGTCATTTTTGTTTTCTCCTTTCCGCACTCTATCAATGTGTATCTGTTAATCAATTGAAAAACTTATTCTTTTCTAAGTCAATGTTATCACTGATCCTATATTTTACTTGATTGAGAAATAAATTCCCTAATTCGAGCTTTTTGCTCTGGTATCAGTAAATCCTTTTCCTCCAGCAAACGTTGAAGTTTATCCCATTTTCCCAATATACAAAGTACAGCGGCATTACAACACCAACGTCCATTACCATCCTTATTGGACCGTATAACGTCAAAACCATTTTCTTCGCTTTTATCGTTTACGCATTGATCAAAGTAGGCTTCCAATTTTTTTAGCGTATCATATTCGTTATAAAAAGGAAGTGCATACGAATGAAAATCATCGGAAATCACTTCCGCGAGCTGGCTTAAGGACTCATCCGCACAATATTTGAACAGGTTTATCGGGAATCACTGTATAAAAGGGTCTTGCGCCCGTACCCCATTCTGCGTCGTACTCTACTCCCATAAATAAACTTGTAAGTCGGTCTGCTTCCGGGAAAGAAAAACTCATGGTTGCGGTCAAGGAATATGTATTGCCGGGCAGACCACGATCTCTGATAAAATAGAAGGTGAATGCTTGCTCACATTCGCTCGCTTTTCGGTTTAATCTGCCTTTCCGTTTCTTTGTAAAACCAGTATCAGCTAACAATTCGCTAAGCATAAGCGTGAAAGATTTATCTAACTCCGTTGGTGTCATGTCATGTTACCTCACTATCAAATCCAAATTGAGCGAACAGATCAATGTTTCTTATATGTCATTTTCTTCTGTCTGTCGAATCAAATTCATATCCCTCGCACTCTTCTCATTTAAAACCACAACATCACTCCCCCATATTTTATTGTGTGGCATCAACCGCCTTTTCATCGCATTACGAATCGGCGGAAGCCATTCTTCCTTATGACCATGGATTACAAGAATGAACTTAAATTTCACAGTTTTCATATCGACTTCCAAAAAATTTCTGGAAATGTCAGAACTTCTCCGTTTAACGAAAATACTCATCCATACCTCAAATGAATGTGTAAATTTTTCCACCAGTTCCCCGACAAATGCATCAAAGGTCTCCTCATTATCTGTTCTCGGACTGCTCTTTTTTGCTTCAACAAAACAAACTTTATCATTTTTTTGTAAACAAATAAACTCTACCGTCTTTATTCCCTGACCGATTTTTTTATAAACATCAGATCTTTCTATACGGAAAACATCATCCACAAGGAAATCTCCAAAAGTCATCCCAGATTCTTCTATTGTAATTACATCCTTCATCCTTATGCCATCGCCTTCCCAACTTCTTCCTGATATAACTTCAAAAATGTTTCCATGATCACGTTATGTTTCAGTTCCTCGAAAGAATCTCCCTGCTCACACTTTACCCCATTCTCAGTTTGAAACAGTGATAAAAAAGAAATCTTATCTAGTTCATTTCTCCTTACATCAATATACTTTGCTATAAAATAATCATGTGTCGATACAAATATCTGAACACCGCTTCTTTGCAATTCAATAAGCAACTCAACAAGAATTGATATATATGCCGGATTAATATTGGCTTCCGGTTCATCCCAAAATAAAATTGACCCCTGTTCCAATGTCCCATTCTTTACGAGTTGCCACAACAGTGCTACTTTACGAATCCCTTCCGCAACCAGTGGAAACTCAAGATTTTTATTCTTTTGGCGTAAATAAAACTCCTCCTTCTTCGCATCGTATGTCACTTTTCCTCCTATAATTTCCTCTATCCTCTCCAGTCTTTTTTCCTTTTCTTTAGAGTTCTTCCCCAACGAAATATCAACCTTTGCAGAATTAATAATATCAATATAGGTATCATCAAATGACACATTGTTTCTTTCGACAGCAGCATTCAAATTATACGCATTTGACAATATTTCTTTTGCCGGAATAAAAATACTGTTCATTCCATAAAGTTGTTCCTCCCATGCATTTTCGCCTTTTACTATCGCGTCCCATTTTTTCGTTTTACTATTAAAGGATGCAGAAATTGTTTTTTCCCCTTTTGATTCATTTCCACAAGATGTCACTTTAACACTGGCGTTGTTGGCTCCCTGTTGACGTTTCACTAAACGAGCAATACGATATTCATCTGGAAGAAAACACTTTACTATCTTCTGCGAAAATGAAGTCCTGGAATCCACCGCCTGAGATGCCGCATACAATAATTTCAAAAGATGTGTTTTGCCGACACCATTAGTTCCGACCACAATATTGATTCCACTCGAAAATTCTATTTGTTCATCCTCGAATACAGTAAAGTTTTGAATTTTTATACTCTTTAAGCCCATTCTGTTCTTACCTTTCTAATTTCGAATAAACATATTGGATGCACCTATGCCTCTATCAATGTATATGTGTTTCTCTACAGCGCGTCGCCACTTTTGTATGATAATATCATGACTGCCCTATCTTTTCAATGCAGTTAGACAAAATAGAATAAAATCGGATTAACCAAAATTAATTCCCTTTAATCATAAATCCCCTTACCCCTACAACATTTTTGTACTTCAATCCGCTTCCACTTCACGCCACGCAATGCTAACCTTTCCGATTTTCTCATGATGAAATTGTCTCCAGATTTGAGCAGGTAATCCGCCATGATTCAAAGTCGTTTCTCCAGAAACATTGTAATCCACAAAACATACAAAATTCTCATTGTTTGGAAACAGTTCTTTATTTCGCCTTGTGTCACGTCGATATACATTTATGTAGAGTGAATCAGCCTCCATGTTACCATTTTTATGATGAAGTGTCGTCGAATCGACATTTCGAATTGTTTTCAGCCAACTGATACTATCTTGTATTATCTTCATGATTTCTTGCTTCGCTTGATTTCCCGTCCCTTAGCATAGCACCTGGCATTCAATCCCATCAAAGAGCTTCCATGAACCACGTAATACCCTGTATAAATTTCAATTATGCATTTTATATCGTCATATCTTTCGCTCTCTGCCCACTATACTAACACACTGCATACAAATACTCCAGAGAAAAAGCCGATTACCTGCACACTTCTCTGTTCCATTTGTGCAGATCATCGACTTTTGATAAAACAGGTTTGACTAATTTCAGTCTACAGCCTTCCTTTTCAATAATCTTTGTTTTGCAGCTTTGATACGCAGCGCATACTTGCCGGTCATGAAAAATGCTACGATCAACATGCCAAGTCCCAATCCAAGCGCAAAGCTTTCAATCATTCTATAGATGCGCACATCTGACAACCCCAATGATTCAATGATCAGGCAAATGATGTTCCCGGCAATCGCTACTCCAAACATCCAATGCATTCTTCTTGCAAAATTCCTTTTCTCGTGATTCGTATAATCCGCGATCTGATACAATGTCTCTTCTGTTTTCTTATCCATATTTTCTGTCTTCCTTTCTCCATTCAAAATTTCCTCAATCTCAACCTCATAATATTTGGCTACTTCGATGAGCAGATCGAAGTCCGGCATATTCACACCGTTCTCCCAACGGGAGATGCTTCGATTGCTGACGCCTAATACCTCTGCCAGTTGTTCTTGAGTCACGCCTTTTTCTTTGCGAAGCTCTTTCAAAAAATTTCCGATTTTTTTCTGATTCATTTCGGTTTTCCTCCTTTCGCTATCATCATAGGCTCTCAACTGAAAAAAGAACACGACACAGTGCGGGAATTACCTTAGCGGACATTAAATGTCCGGTTTTTGGGCTGCCCTGCCGCTAATTCTCCGTTATTGAATATCCTTATTCGCATACTTCAAATATGCTGCCGCAATACCCGCAAGGCAAATCGCCGCACCGATAGCAATCTTAACCCCATCCAGACAGCCGTTGGTTAGAATATCCGCGCCCTCGCAGTATCCAAAGGGTGTAATATATTTCAGAAAATCTGCCACCTCCGCGATATTCGCAATCAGGTTCAAAAAATACACGAGCACAGCAATCCCAAGACCAATACCGACACTTCCCTTTCTCATAAACGCAGAAAGACCAAAGCAAATGCCTGCCAACTCAATCTGAAGAAGATAGTATGCGCCATGAAGCAGGTGGAGTGCGTTCCAGGGAATCTCCTCCCCGATTGCCGTCATAGCGCCTAAGGAACAAGCATAAATAACCAGATTCATTGCCGTAATCTGAATCAAAATTGCGATCAGCTTCTCTGTAATGATACGAAATCTGCTGATCGGATGCGTCAGCAAAAACTCAGCAGTCCGATCCTTTTCCTCTTTGCTGAGCATACTCACTGCACATAAAGCGGCATAGAACGCGCCGCCCAACCCCAGCACATTTCCGCACTCAACCGCATAGTACCCGGTCAACGTCCCGAAATTCAATCTGTCCATACCAAATGCAGAGGTAAAGGAGCCCATAGAGGAAAACAGATCATTCACGCCCTCCATCTCTCCTTTCATTTCCGGAAAAAGGAACACACAAATTGACAACAGTAATCCAATGGATGCCGTCCAGATCAGAAACGATATCCTTCCCTGCCGAAGCTCGTGCTTTACAATTGTCATGATCGATCACCGTCCTTTTCATAATAATGCAGAAAAATCTCCTCCAAATCGGGCTCGGTCACAGTGAGATCAGTAATATCCCCTTTCGACAGTGTTTGCAAAAGCCGCTTCATATCTCCGCTATAAAGAAAGCTGACCGCCCCATCCCCATCTACCCTGTCCCGGATTCCGTCCAGTTCGTTCCATGCTGCGCTGCCGTATGCAGTCACACGCCTGGCATTTGTTTTTGACAATGCCTCCACCCTGTCAAAGGCAACCACTCTGCCTTCCCGGATAATGGCAGCCCGGGTACAGTTCCTTTGAATCTCCGACAGTACATGACTGGACATAAATACCGTTGCTCCATTTCGGTTTCGCTCCCGGACAATCTCAAAAAACTCCCGCTGCATCAGAGGATCCAGTCCTCCGGTTGGCTCATCGAGAATCAGCAGCTCCGGATTGCTTTGAAATGCACAGACGATCGCGACCTTCTTCCGGTTGCCAAAAGACAGTTCCTCCACCTTGCGGGAGGTATCCAGCTGCAGCCTGTCACAGAGTATTTTGGCTTCGTCCGCACAATTTACCTTTCGCAGATCGGCAGACAGCTTCAGAACATCTTTTACCTTCATGCCGGAGTAAAATACCGCTTCGGAAGGAAGGTATCCTACTTTTCGCAAAATTGCCTCCCTGTCTTTCACAATATCCATTCCCAATATCTGTGCACTGCCCCCTGTAGGCGCAATGAGTCCAAGCAGTGTTCGGATCGTGGTGGATTTTCCCGCGCCATTGGGCCCGATAAATCCGAAAAGCTCGCCTTTTTCGACAGACAGATTCAGATCAACGATCCCTCTGGCTTCTCCATAACTTTTTGTCAGGTTGTTTGTTTTGATGGCTTCCATGTTCTCACTCCTTACGAAGATATATGCTTTTCCAGAATTCGATCAGTTTGGTAAAATCCCGCTCCATCTGATCCATGTCTACGTTTCCCCGTTGTACCATCTCCCAGAGATAGCCTTCGGATGCCCAATACATTTCCCGATACATCATCGGAATATCCAACCCGGGAATAAACTGATCCGGATTGAGATTTACCCGCACTTTATCCTCTTTCAGGTTAAAATATTTGTGATAACTCTCCTGCACTGCAGCGCTGATCACAGGGTCCGTTTCATAAAAGGCCTTGATGGTAAAGTTTGCCATGTCCGGATACAGGCGGATGATTTCCATTTTTGCCCGCATCCCGCGCTCCATGCTCTCAAACAACTCCTTTTGACCGTAACAGTCATACTTCGTCAGAAACTCTATCGTGGTTTCGGCGCATTTGTCCCAGAGGAACATATACAATTCCTTCTTGTTTTGAAAATAATGAAACAGTAAGGATTTGCTGATCCCTGCCTCATCCGCGATCTCGCTCATGGGACTGTTTTTATAGGAATTCTGCGAAAACACCCGATACCCGGCATTGATAATTGCCTGCTGCTTTTCCTCCGACAAAGAAAAGAACCTTTCATTCATCGCACTACCTCCATTGACCGATTCGTCCAACTATATTTTAAGTGCATTGACCGATTTTGAGAAGACCCTTTCATCGAGCCCTGCGCATACAAAGAAAGACGCCCACCTCCGTGAGCGTCATTCCTGAGTAGATTATATTTACATTCATCGCATTTCTTGACCTTTTGCGAAGATCGCAGTGTGACCTATGCGTAAATCGTTGAGATTAACCATGCGCCGGATAATGCTAAGGCAAACACGCCCACGCCCGCAAGGATATCGGTAACCTTATGCCGCCTTAAATGCACGGATGCCCATGCGCTTAGGAGAAATACCAGTCCAAATGCACAGCCTGCTGCCACGCCTGCATACATCAGACTAAATACACATGGGGAGACTGCGCTTGCCGCATGGCCGCTTGCCCGGATATGAAGCAGCTTGTTGAACAGCGTCAGGATCAGGGGCGGCACCGTCACAATACGGATTCCCTTTGCGAATTTATCCACTCCGCTTGTCTGTTTCAATGCTTCTGTTCTCCTCTTGTCTAACATAAAATTTGATTTTATTTTAGACGCATATAGATGAATTGTCAATTGCACTTACGCTGTGTTATTACATTTTTCCCATCGCTGACAGTATGTGCAATTTTTTCACATACTGAATCTTTTACCAGTTCGCCACTTTTAAATATATTTCCCATATGCTTTGTAATAACCGTTCTGTCTACGCCAAAAAGCTATGCCATCCGCTGTGTCAGCCACGATGTTTCATCTTGAACCAAAATTTCTATATTTACGGTACCTGAAACAAGTTGTCAAAGAAATATCCATCAGAAATGATTAAAATGTTGTGAAATATGGCTCGATTGAGCCGATTGGATAAGAGAGAGGAGTGTAGGACACTACATATCCCACACTCCCTACACTGAATTTGTTAAACTGTTTTTGGCGTAGCCAGTTCTTTTACTTTTTCAACGGAAAGCTCCATAGCGTTTGCAATCTCCTCTAAAGACAACTTGCCTATTCTCAATAAACTTTTCGCCCTATCAATTCTATCCCTTTCTACTGCTTCTTGGCGCATATCTTCCATTACCTTGCACATAGCCGCCACTCCTTTCTCATCTTCTTTGAAATATCTGACCTTATCTGCCAACTGCTTGAAGTGCATATCATCGGGATTGGTGCAAAAGAAATCGTGCATTAACTCCCCCAATTCCGTCGCACTATTCTTATCTTCACCGTTCACATATATGATATGCTCACCATCGCTAAATAACTCGTCAATGTCCTCTATCCGTCTTTCTATGCGGTATAGAGGTTTACCTCTGCCTATCACATCATTTTCTGTAATGAATATCACATAGGTCTCGGGCAAATCCTTAAAATCTTCGCTCGGGCTTAACAAGTGCGCGTCAAGAATGCTCGAATGGTATCTTGCTCTTTTAGGATCAGCACCTTTGTCTGCCCTTTGGATTTCTATATCAAATTCATCGTTTTTACTATCCGTTGCGTTAATATCAAGCCATATATCCCGCCCCAACAGGTTCTTCATAACCTTTTGTGTCTTAACGCTTCTAACAGACAAATCAGGCTTGTTGAGGATTATCCGCAGAATCAGCTCCGTCCCCTCGATGTTGTCATCAAAGCAGGCGTTCATAAAATCATCGTCGATTAGACGAAAGCCCCGTATCCTTTGTAAGTCCTCTTGGTGCTGTTGTTCCTTATCCATTGTTTTATCACCACTTCCTCATGGTCATAATACAGCAAAGCCCGCCAAATTTCAATGGTTTTCGGAAAAATTTCCGTAATGCGCCAATCACCGTACAATTCATCTGTTTCAAAATGAATTGCAGATTATATTCCCACATTGTCATTTGATGAATTAAAAGGTCACTCGTTTTTTACGCTCCTTGAATCTCCGTTCGCAGGATTATCCAGCACTCTGCCGTCTTTGGAAAAGCGTGAGCCGTGACAGGCACAATCCCACGAATGTTCGATCGGATTCCATTTGAGTGCGCAGCCCAAGTGGGGACACCTCGGTATGGCAGGGGTAAGCAGATTTTTGACTGATTCAAGACCGTTTGCCAAAAGCTGCGGTTTTAAGATACTTCTTGATGGGTCAAAAATATCTGCATAGTCATTTTCCCTGTTCAGGATCTTATCACACAAAAGCATAGCCGCAACCATAGAGCCGGTCATCCCCCACTTGTTAAACCCACTTGCCACATACAGATTCGGCGTATGTTTAGAATACCTGCCAATATAGGGAATTTGATCCAGACTCATGCAATCCTGTGCCGCCCAATGAGAGATTTCCCGTGAATTTGGAAAATAGCGCTTTGCAAAGCATTGCAGTTCTTCCCAGCTGCCTCCCTGCTTTCCGGTCCGGTGACCACCTCCACCGACCAAAAGCATCTCTTTGTAATTCCTAAATGACATTCCCTTTTTATTTTCCGCTACATACATTCCGTCCACATTCTGTGCATTTTCCAGCGCAATCACATAGGACCGGTGCTGATAAAGCTTCAGAAAATAGCTGCCATGCTTATTCAGAAACGGAAAATGTGTGGCGGCAATCACCTTTTCTGCACGAATCCTGCACCGATCGGTTACCGCCGTATTTCCGATCATTTCTTTTACAAATGTATTTTCATAGATATTGAGGTCTTTGACAATCGATGCGATAAATTTCAGCGGCGCAAACTGGGCCTGCTTTGGGACCTTCACTGCCCCCACCGCTGCAACCGGCGGAGCGATACTTTCACAAAATTCGGCATTGCAGCCAATTTGAGCCAGTGCAGACATTTCGTTTTCCAGTTTTTGTCTGTCCTCCGCGGCGTACACGTAATTATCCTTTTTTTCGTAATCACATGCAATATTTTGGCAAAGCTGTTCATAGCTTTCAAACGCTTTCTGATTTGCCTGAAAGTATTTCTGAGCAGCCTCGATGCCCGAAGCTTTCAAAATTTTTTGATAGATCAAACCATGCTGAACCGTAATCTTTGCGGTGGTGTTTCCTGTGGTTCCCGAACAGATCCTGTCCTTTTCCACAAGGATGTAGTTTACTCCTTCCTGCTGCAAAAAATATGCGGTAAGAATTCCCGCCATTCCTCCGCCGATTATAAGTACCTCTGTATTGACGTCTTTGTCAAGCTCCGGAAATCCCGAAAGCGCAGTCGTTTCTTTCCAGATTGATTCCATTCCCTGCTTTGCCATTTTTATCACCTCTTGGGTTTAGTATGTGCAAAGAAGATGTTTTTTATCAGGCATATCTTTTCCCTCCTTCTTTATTGCTGTAGGTTTCAAAACCTCATATGGAGTAGTCTACTCTTCCCCCTTTGCTTCTGTATTTCTGCCTGCATACTTGCGCCGGACATTTCTGAACCTGCTTTTCCTGATTTTTTCTGTTCCTTTCCTTTGATTATATTTTAGATATTGCCTTACAAATTCCGGAAAATTTGCTTTTGCCATAAGTACGGTTCCATTTGTCATTGTGATCGAAGTCGCATCATATTTCATTACATATTTATAATGAATTAAATATGCTCTGTGTGGACGAAAAAAATCATCTCCCAGAGAATCTTCTAATTTAGACAGTTTTCCATAGTATTCTATCTTTTCGTCCTGTGTATGAATCATTACTTTTCGATTAAATACTTCCGCATATGTAATATTTTTTACTAAAACCTTGATATGACTGCCTTTCGAGTTAATCATCATATATTTTTCTTTTTCAATTGATTCTTTTAAGTCCTTTCTATCGTTTAACATTTTTACCGCATCAGCAAGAACTTCATAAAACTTTTCATCAGTAAAAGGCTTTACTAAATAATGAAATGCTCTTACATCAAATGCTTGAAAAACATATTCTTCTATGGCAGTCACAAAAATAAGGATTGTTTTTTTCCACTTTTTCTTTTAGCAATTCTCTAATTTCCTTCTCATCATCGCATATAATTATCTGCACTTTAATTATCACTTCCTTTGTTCTTTATATCGGGAACTGTCAAAGCTTCCCATAGTTACATGTTGTAAAACGAACTCTTCTTGTTGTGAAATTCTGTTTTTGTATCTGGGTGATGTAAAGCAGACTTATGAATCCATTGTTCTTCTTTCGGATTGTGAAAGCATATTACCTTCATCAAACCTCACCTACTTTTTTAACCGCCAAATCAAGATCCAGGTCGTGAAGACCGTGATAAGCCTTCAAAAGAAAGTCTACCGGAATCTTCTTAATTATTTCTGCACTCGGCATATTGTAATACCACTGATAATAAGCATAGAACTCACCTATCCAGTCAGGAGCAAAGCCCTCAATGGCTTTTCCTCCCTTAAGAGCGCAATTCTCTGTGCTTGAGAAATACTGCCAGAGCTGTCTGGCATGGGAATCACGTTGATTGTATTTTGCGTTGAATTAGTTTAACTGCATATATTGCAACAAAAGATTACCAATCGGCAACTAATTTCGTTCGCAAGTATAAAAGATTTCTGTCCTTGCATATGCGAATTGTTTCCGTAACCGCCTTTTGTGTCATTGCATGCTGTGTTGTCTGTTCTTTAAGTGTAATATTATTTCGGCATAATTAAGAGCTGCAACCTCAGCGGTTATGTCTCATTATCATTCTATGCCATTTAATTTCTGATACAACGATTTAGCATATGAATCCGTCATACCACTAATAAAGTCTGTTACCATCAAAAATCTTAAATACAAATTATAATGCTCGTTATCTGTTTTTGCATGTAGATAATCTTGCCTGTAATTATCCGATATCAGTTCGATTAATTTTTTATCCGTCTTTGATGGCTTATAGTCTTTATCGTTAATTTCCCAATGTATAACTGCAGGAACAAAGTCATCTAACAATGAAGAAATGATTTTGTTAGCAGATAGTTCTAATCTTAAGATTTCACCTGAGTTGAATACGAATTTAGACATTGCTCCCTTTAATATTTCTAATGAATATGAGTGAAATCCATCTTTGAATAAATCACTTTCATAATCACCTTTCATTATTGCTTTGTAATTTTTTGAAAAACTAAATACGACAACATACATCAACCAACCTTTGGCAAAGATTGACCATTTTTGAAATTCAATAATTTCATTTTCGCGGTTTCTAACCTCTAAATGATTTATTCTATTTTCTAAGTTTTCAATTAATTCCTTTGATTTTTTCTTTTTTGTGTAATCATCAATTTTTCTAATTTCATCATTAAAATAATCTATAAATTGATCAACATTAAATAATCCTTTTTTGAGAGCATCTTCTAAATCAGATGTAGCATACGCTATGTCATCTGCTGCTTCCATTAAGTACGCAAGAGGGTGACGGTAATATTTGTTACCGCTTTTGGTTCCTGTTGCGTTGCAGATTTCGTCAAAAACATCTTTTTCTGCCAAATAATAACCGGGTTTGTGTACTTTTATATCAGGAGAATCTTTAACAAAATCCAATGAATTACACGGATATTTAATTAAAGCATTAATAACTGCATAGGATAAATTTACATCGTATCCATCCGGCTTATTATTGATTTTTGACAAAATTCTTAAAGATTGTGCATTACCTTCAAAATGACAAAGGTCGTTATACATTTGTTTTGTGTCAGACTTATTGTTATTAATAATATCGTATATGGGTTGTCCTTTATATGCAAAAGTATTATTGATTTCGTTTTTTGTCAATTTTTCCTTAAACCAATCACCAATTACTATCTCGCCGAAATGTCCAAAAGGAGGGTTCCCTAAATCATGTAAAAGACCGGCACATGCTAAAACTGTTGGCAAATCCGCTTTGATAGTATTGCTGTCAAAATCATCGTTTCGATAGGAAGTAGTATTATCAGTAATCATTACTCCCAATTGTTTTGCAATTGTAGATACCTCTATAGAATGTGTAAGTCGAGTCCTGACAAAATCACTTTTGTCAAGAGGAAAGACCTGCGTTTTATCCTGAAGTCTTCTAAATGCTGCGCTTGAGATAATTGCCTTATAATCGTTTTCAAAAGGACTTATCGGATATTTTTCCCACTCCTTTGGTTCCGGTTCTCTCTCAGCTAAAGTTTTTTTTGAAAGTAAATTTTTCCAATCCATTTTATCAAACTCCTTAAAAGTAAAATTAATATAGTTTTATAGTTTATTAAAATACAAATCAAGTCCTCGTTTAGTCCGATGTCAAACAGAAGCTCCACAAATGCCCCCTGTCAAGTACCCTATAACGTTCTTCGTTCCCATTTGGAAGAATCCGTGTAAATACGTCATTCTCTTCAATATTGGCTGATGCGTCATCAACAAAAATCAACTTTGACTGCTCAATTGCATCCTTTAACTGCTCTAGAAACGAAAAAATAAACACTTCTATATAGTACAACGTCGCAATTGACATTTTGTGACAAAATTTTTTATAAAACAACATGCAGCAAAATAGTAAGCGTCAAATTCAACGCTCTCCATTATACATAAGCGCCGCTTATTTGCGACACTTACTGTAACAGTATTACAATAAAAAAATGCATGGTCTGTAAATCTTACTTTCCATGCACCCTTGGAATAAAACCGGGCATTCCGCAATAACAGCATCCAAGTACTCATCCGCTGCCGCTTTATACTGTTTACTGTTTGTGTTGATACTTTTGTAAGAGTATAATTATTGCCTGCTGTACCTCCAGCAAATGACGTTTGAAGGCGTATCCGACAAAATAGTCACTAGCGATTACATCCTCCGAAACCTCTTCTCCTCTGTAAAACGGCGGACAGGGATTTAGGATCGCCCCTGCATTTGCTTTTTGCATAGAGGAAAGTGTGATCTGATAACCCTTGAAGTCTTCTTTTGCCTTTCCCGGGATGGAGTCGGTGCATATGATATCTTTTTCGATTATTGCCTCATCTAAGCTGCGATATGTCCGGATTCCATCTAATTCATACCCCGCCGGACAGCATTGTTCCAGGTCAAAGCCCATAAGCTCGGCTGCTTCTTTCCAGGACTTTCCAATGTTTCCGTTCGCACCCAGAAACAGAAATTTCTTGTTGATAAAATCGGGACAAACTTTTGACAATGAATACATGTCCGCAATCATTTCACAAGGATGATTCTCGGAGGTCATTGCATTGATAACAGGAAGATTGGCATGTTTCGCCAGATTCTCAACCAATTCCAGATCACTGTGCCGCACAACCACAGCATCTGCCCAGTTTTCCAAATATCTAATCACGTCCTCCGGCTTCTCCCTTTTATCCAACGCAGAGGGTGGAAAAAGAATCGTGTCCCCTCCCAATTGCCGAATCCCTTTTTCAAAGGTCACCCTTGTGCGGATGCTGCTTTCCGGAAAAAACAAAACGATCGTTTTTCCCTGCAATATTTTATCCCGGTAACCGTCCGCTGCAATTTGATCTGCCAATCGGAATACTTCATAAAGTTCTTCTTTTGAAAAATCCTTGATATGAATCAAATTCCTGCTCATAGCGCTTTCCCCTTAAATTTTTCTCTCATACTCGATCAACGTCATTTGTTCATGAATGACATGTTCCGTTTTTCTCTTAGTCGTAAATATTTCGTCCGGGTAGCTTGATAAACAGATTTGTAATTTCCTCCGGCGTTTTATCGATATCCTCCATCAGCCATTGGCGAATCAGAAAATATGCTGCCCACCCATAGGATGTTACGGCCAACTTATATTCTGTCTCATCTTTCAAATCCAGGTGTTTTTTTAGATCAATGATTTGCGACCATGCCCAAATGAATATGCTTGAAACAGTTTCTGCTAATCTTCCGTCAGCTCCCGCCGAGAAAAGTACAGAGACAGCTTGTTTATTGTTATATAGATAAGTGAAGCACTGCGTCATTCGCTCTTTAACCGGCAATCTTTTATTTCTTTCAAAAATTTTTTTAATTTCTTTTGCATGTTCCCAACCTATTTCTACCAGAATATCCCGTGGTGTCTCATAGTGGTTATAAAATGTGGCTCGATTGACCTGCGCTTCGCGGCATAATTCACTGATTGAAAGCTTATCAATACTCGTGTGCGCAAGGCAACGCAGAAGTCCTTCTTTCATCATTCTTTTAGAGATAATTACACGCATGTTTTCCTTGCTCATAATTTTTTCTCCGATTTCGACATAACGTGATGATTTGTATAGCTTGCAACAACAACGTATTATACTGATTGTTGACTATTAAACACTTGTCGATCATAATTCAAATTGACTTGAAAGTCAAGCCAATCTACTTTATTGGAGGAAAAAGAATGAAAAACTTGAAAAACAATATCCCTGTTATGCTCCTGATCCTGTTTGAGATCACTGTTGGAATTCTTCTGCTTGTTAATCCAGAGGCGTTTACCGCAGCCGTCATTACCTGTTTCGGTATTGTTCTACTTGCCATCGGTATCGTTTATCTTATCCGCTTTATCCGTGAGAAAAAGGAATCTGATAAGGCGAGCATCCTCACGCTTGTATTGGCGGTTATCTCATTGGCAGTCGGCTGTGTATGCGCGTTCCTGACAAACTGGGTTATGGGACTGTTTGCTGTTGTGGCGGTTGTTTACGGTGTGATATTGATCGTATCCGGCATATACAAGGCTAAGACCTATTTTGATATAAAAAAAGAGAATCTTCCAGTGTCGGTCATTACGCTTGTCAGCGCAATTCTCTCCATCGTTCTCGGTATTGTTATTGTTGTCAACCCTTTTACAGCAACAAACTTCCTCTGGATTTTTGCCGGAATCTCGCTGATTGTAGAAGCAGTTGTTGACTTTGTTGCAGTAATTATGAATGTTAAACCGAAGAAACAGGCGGACTAAGAATCATGAAAGTGAATAAACCGTGTTCTATCTAATTATGGAATTATCCTGCCCTTGCTTTTGCCCTTATGTTTCCTCATATATTCTTCTAAATTTCTGTGTCGGGTCTCTAACATACAGCCATACCCATGATGACATATGACTTCAGCGACAGTTGTTGCAAAATTTGCAACAACTGATCTCTGACAAGTTCTCCTTCATCAAAGATATTTTTTTGCGCGTTGTTTCTCTAAGTCTACGAATCATAGAGTGGCTTTCTTTCAGAACTCTATCAACCATTCATTGCACTTCTTTCCATTTTAGTTGTATGATTGCAGGAGAAAACCTAATGAACATAGGAGGGATAGTATATGAACGCAATAGAATTCGGCCATTTTATCGCACAGCAAAGAAAAGCTGTCGGCCTGACACAAAAAGAACTCGCCGAGCGTCTCCTAGTGACCGATAAGGCTGTGAGCAGATGGGAGAATGGCCACGGTTACCCCGATATAGAGACGCTTGAAGACCTGAGCAAGGCACTGGAAATCAGTCTTGTGGAGCTAATGCACAGTAAAAGGAACGAGGCAGATACCGTTACAATACAAGAAGCGAGTGAATCAATTTCTTCTGCAATCAGCATAAATGCCGAGTCCAGACACCACGAACGGTGCATTACGCTGATTCTGTTCGCTGCATCCTTACTGTTGGTGATACTGATCTTTGCATTGCGGGAAATACCTGCAGTGCCGCTAATCGGCACAATCATTGGAACACTCTATCTTTGGGGCGCTGTGATCATGCTGGTTGACTCCGCCAGACAACACCAGAAAAAATACCTCTTCTTTGCACTGATGCTTGGCTTCGTTTCCCTTGCGATATTACTCTTTTTACTTATTGCATCTGTCACAGTTATCAATTAAATTTTAGAAAGGATTTGACATGAAAAACGAGAATTCCATCAAAAGACAAACGATCATTTTGTGCTCTTATGCAGCCGTGTATGTGATTGTCTCTCTGCTCTCACCCAGACTGAGCTTTCTTCGACACACACCATTATCACTTTGGATACAGGCCATCAACTATATGTTTCTCGGCATCGTAGGTCTCATAGCTTTTCGAGACATCATTCAGGAAGGCATCCGGCAATGGAGGCTTTCTGCCGTCAAAAATTTATTATGGTTGATCGGGGCATTTCTTGCAGATATCATTCTCGGCACTCTTGCAAGCCTTCCACTGGCAGTGTTTTATCCGGACTATGTTTCCGTCAATGATAGCAGTGTCATGGATGCCGCTGCAATACTTCCGTTTCCGATATTGTTGATCGCATTTGGAATATTGGGACCTGTCACAGAAGAATTCATGTTCCGCATTATACCTGTGGAAAAAGGGAAGCGCATTCACGTTGTCCTACGGATTATTGTTTCATCGTTTCTGTTTATGGCAATCCATATGCATGATATAACGCTTCAGGAACTGCTTTACAATCTCGGCATGTTTGTAACGGGTATTATCTATTCCGTGACACTCATACAAACGAAAAATGCTACGATTCCGATCCTGATACATGTGCTGAATAACGCACCTGCGCTGATGCTATTGCTGCTTGCGAATTCCTCATAAGGAATTCCTTTGCTCACATTTCTGTTTACAAATCTCTTTTAAATCATCAATGGTCATCTCAACATCCAGCGTATGGAAGCCAAGCCAACACTCATTCATTGTTTTTGCATCCGCACTATAAGTTGTGCCGACTTTTAATACAAGTTCAAACAATCGTCCCTGTATATCACAAAGCTGACGCTTCTCAATGGTAAGATTTTCCATTTTATTCACCTGCCTTTAATATCTCATCAAAAAATCGACCGTCACGACGGTATTTCCGGCAAATTTGATCTGCCATTGTAATCCCTTTGGAACGATTTGTTTCCCTTTCCTGTTTCAGTTTTTCATATAATTTTCAAGATTCTACACGATATAAGAACATCCTGTATTTTATAAAATATACGTTTGGGAATTGAGCAATACAATTTCCTTTCATTTTTTATATATTGTCTTTCAATATAGTTATAAATATGATGAAAGCCATTCTCTACGTACTTTTTTTCTTCGTCTGAAATTTCTCTTCCATTTTCTATATCCTTTGAATATCCAGAAAAGCATTGCTCCAAATCATTTATTCTCAGTTTCACAGCAGGCGAAACTCTGTCTGAATTTTCTAATAAAATTTTCATAAGTTCTTTTTGTGTAGCATACTCCAAATCTACAAAAAATAATGCATACGCATGATGTTCATTTTTATAAGTGCTCAAAAACAATTTGTAAAACGAATTATTTATATCCTTCATACCTGTCCTCCGGTCATCCAGATAACTGGTGTATCTTCCAAAAAGAAATGTAATAATCGCGGTCACAACAATAAGCATTATCTCGATCATCACTTGCCCCTCTTTGATGAATGTAAATAACTCTTCCATAATTTTACCTTCCTGTAATATATTTCAGTAATGCACGACAGAATATAGTATTTAAACAACTCAGATCATCCATACCGGCACAATATAATTGTCCCTGTCAATGGCACTTAATTCCGGTTTCATACAGATCACTGCACCTTTTGAACGTGGGGTCGATGACTGATCCAGCAAGTCAAACACTTTGATCAACTCCGTTCCCGGATTCGATGTCTTTTTAATCTCCATTGGATTGATCACTCCATCATGTTCTAAGACAAGATCAATCTCCCTGGCATCCTTATCACGATAATAATATAAATACGGTTCTTTTCCGCAATTTAAGTACGTCTTCCGAATCTCGGCAACCACATAATTTTCTAAGATAGCTCCATTCATCGCCCCGCTCTCCAAGGTTCCCGCACTACTCCATTTGGTCAGGTAGCAGGCAAGTCCGGTATCATAAAAATATAATTTTGGTGTTTTTACAAGACGCTTTAACAAATTGTTCGAATACGGATGAAGATAAAAGATGATTCCCAGCGTCTCCAAAATTCCCAGCCAATTTTTTGCCTGTACCTGGTTGATATCCGCATCTCTTGCGATCTCTGCAACATTTAACATCTGCCCGCATCTGGCTGCTGTCGCTGTGATAAATTGCAAAAATTTCAATGAATCAATGGCATCGGACAATTGTTTTACATCCCGCTCTATATAAGTGCTTAAATAACTGCTGTAAAAAATCTGACTATTGCTGTTTGCGCCACTGACAATTGCCGGCATGGAGCCTCTGTAGATCCGCTCAAAAATATCCCCTGCATCTGCCTCATCCCGGCCTTTTTTTCTTTCCGAAAGAGCCTCCATATCAATTGTAAAAGGCTCCATTGCGCCGCCACAAATTTCCGCTTGGGATAATGAAGTCAAAGAAAGTACTGCCACTCTTCCCGCCAGGGATTCCTGTACACCTCTCATCAGCGTAAACACCTGAGAACCGGTAAGCCAAAATGCTCCGGGCGCATGATTTTTATCCACATTTATTTTGATATAAGAAAACAGCTCCGGCGCGTATTGCACCTCGTCAATGAGCACCGGAGGCTTGTGCAACTGTAAAAACAACTCCGGATCGTTTTTCGCAACGGTTCTTTCGTTCAGATCATCCAAGGTCACATATCCTCTGTCAGTGCCCTCCATTAGTTTTTGAAGCATCGTTGTCTTTCCAACCTGTCTCGGACCTGTAACAAGAACAACCGGATATTCTTTTGTCACCTGGTTCACTACATGTTCCAGATTTCTTTTAATATATTGCATCATGGGCTCCTTTTTTCGGCTATTATTAAATATACTTCAATTTTAGCCGACGCAAAAGAATAAATCAAGTATCATTTTTGCCTGCAATGTCCGCATGCACCAGCCTGGCATCCACCAGCCACGGAAGAGCATCCTCATATTCACGGGCCCTTGCACCCTCTTTGACGACCTTGTACATAAACTTCTTATTCTCCCTTGCCAGTTGGGACGGTATGTACTTCCAGATCCGAGAGATCTTCGGAAACTCACTGATATGGGGATGCTTGGCAAAATCCCGCTCATATGCACCAAGAATCCCAGACAGAGCTTCCTGCATAGCGGAAACATCCCGTACCTCCTATACTGAAATGTTCAATTTACGACGCAGCCCCAATTGTGCGCACATTGTAAAACATGTTCATTCAATATATTGACATTTCATGCATAATCATTTATAATAACATCGAATAAATGCAAAAGGAGATGATACAATGGCTACCACAAATATAAATGTCCGTGTTGACTCTGATTTAAAGCAATCTGCAGAAGCATTGTTCTCTGATCTTGGTCTTACAATGTCTGCTGCAATCACGATGTTTCTCAAATCTTCTGTCAGCCATGACGGCATCCCTTTCGAGCTTAAGCGTCAGGTTCCGAATACAAAAACCAGAGCTGCCCTTGCTGAATATGACGCGATGAAGAACAACCCTGAAGCTTATCCAAGGTACAACTCTTTTGACGAGCTTCTCAATGAAATTGATGACGAGGTGGCTGCCGATGCTTAAAATAGTCTCCTCCAACCAATTCAAAAAAGATCTGAAACTCGCAAGAAAACGTGGTCTCAATATTGAACTTTTAAAGGTGGTTGTAAATACTCTTGCCTCTCAGAAAAAACTCGATAAAAAATATCGGGATCACAATCTCACCGGTGAGTACAAGGGATTCCGCGAGTGTCATATCGAGCCTGACTGGTTATTAGTTTACAGGGTCGATGATGATGCTTTGGAACTGTTTCTTTTTCGATCAGGCTCACATTCAGATCTTTTCTAAAAATTCGTTTTTCAAACCTTTCCGCCTTGCCCTCTGACTTTTAGACCTGTCCCGCAATAAGGGCTTGGAAGTTATGAAAGCCGCCATTGATGCGACGGCTTTTATCATATCTGATGTTCAAGTATCCATTTTATTAAATCCTCAAAGGAACATTTATCAGCGGCAACTTTGAGAATGATATCTGATAGTTCCTGCTGTGCATAGTCAAGCTCTATTTTATTTAATGCAAGGAATATCAGCATTACATGTGTGCCGATTCGTTTGTTCCCATCAACAAAGGCATGATTCTTTATAAGCCCATAACCAAGTCGTGCAGCTTTTTGCTGCAGAGAAGGAAATGCATCCTCATCTCCGAATGTCTGAAACGGTGCAGCTAATGCAGATTCAAGCAGGTTCTCGTCACGGATACCGTCAGAACCACCTGTTTCTTCAATCAGTTGAGCGTGTAGCTTGATGATTTGTTCTTTAGAAAGAATGATCATTTGGCAAGTACCTCATATGCATCTCGATTTATTTCAATCAGACGCTTGGAAATTGCCAGCAGGTCTTCGTCCTCTGCAATCTGTTCCTTCTCTGCCTGTCCGAACTCAATCAGAAGATAGCGCGGGGAATTGTTCTTGAGTATAACAACAGAACCGTTTTCATCGACCATACGGGCAACACGAGAGAAGTTTTGATTGGCTTCGGTAATAGATACGAGATTCTTTGTGTTTACATTCATGAGTCAAACCTCCTGTATTTCTTTTACTTATATTATACGCATAAATAGGATAAATACAACCTATTTTAGCCCCAAATTTCTGTCTCCCCATGCTCCCCCTGCTCGAACGGATCCTCCGCATCCGCCGCCATATATGCCTCCAGCATCTTTTTACACTCCCGGACAATTTTAATGCTCTGCACATTTCCGTCTAAGCTCTTTGCGTAGACGAGTTGCGCGATACATTCCTCAAGGAAATTGCGATTATCGTCATTTGCCTGCTCATACAAATGCATTGCGCACTCCAAAAGATAGGTACATTCCTCGGCCTCTCTGGGAAGATAGCTTTTCTCCAGAAGCGCTCTTGACATTTCCCTGATCTGTGCAGGAGTCATCCCTCTCTGCCCGTCAACGATATAATCCACCTTTCGCCCCTCTGCGTTTTCCGCCTGCACATACAAGATCCCATTGATATCATACGCCATGGTGACCTTGATTTCCTTTTGCGCCATGGGACCCCCTTGGGGAATCCGTATTTCAAACTCTCCCAGCTTCTGATTGTCCTCCGCATGATAATGCTCTCCCTGATAGATGTCGAACTCCACGCGATCCTGCGAGGCGCTGACCGGGAAATAACGCTCGGTGACACTCTTTGGGAGCTTGCTGTTCCTCTTGATGAGAACATTCATGATCAGACTGGGATCATTGTCCCTGATCACTCCTGTTCCGAGGGAGAACGGGCATACATCCGTCATCACAATCTCCCCGATTCCTTCCTCACGCTGCTTGATCCCCACATAATAGCCAATCCCCTTGGCAACCAATACCTGTGCATCACTCCCGCACACAAGATCCCTGTGAAATAATTCGGAAATAAAATTACCCGGCATTTTCCTCCGCAAACTGACTGTTGTACAGCTCCGCATAGAATCCGTCTTTTTCCAGAAGCTCCGCATGCGTTCCGCTCTCTACGATATCTCCGTCCTTCATCACCAGAATACAGTCCGCATCCCGAATGGTTGAGAGGCGATGTGCGATCACAAAGCTGGTTCTTCCCTTCGTGAGGTTATACATGCCGCGCTGGATCCTGGCCTCTGTTCTCGTATCTACGCTGGAGGTCGCCTCGTCTAAAATCAAAATCGGGCAATCCGCAAGCAGCGCTCTGGCTATGGTGAGAAGCTGTCTCTGTCCCTGAGAAATATTTGTGGCATCCTCGCTCAGTTCAAAGCGGTAGCCTTCCGGCAGTCTGGAAATAAAATGATGGGCATGTGCCTTTTTCGCTGCTGCAATGACCTCCTCATCTGTTGCATCCTGACGGCCAAATCTTATATTCTCCATGATGGAGCCCTTAAAGAGCCATGCATCCTGCAGCACCATTCCAAAGGCAGACCGAAGCTCCCTGCGGTTGAAGCTTTTCACGTTATGTCCGTCCACTGTAATCGCGCCATCATTTACGTCATAAAATCGCATCAGCAACTTAACCATCGTGGTTTTGCCGGCTCCCGTGGGTCCTACGATCGCAATCGTCTGCCCGGGCTCTACCTTTCTGGAAAAGTCATGAATAATGATCTTATCCGGATCATAGCCAAACTTCACATGATCGAACGCGACCTCTCCGCGAACCTCCTGAAGCTGTACCGGATCCTCAATGATCTGAACCTCTTCCTCCTCTCCGAGAAATTCAAACACACGCTCCGCGGCTGCTGCCATAGACTGCATCTGATTCATCACCTGCGCAACCTGGCTGATGGGCTGGGTAAACTGCTTGACATACTGGATAAATGCCTGAATGTCTCCAATCGTAATGACTCCCCTGATTGCAAGGATTCCTCCTGAGATCGCAACCCCTGCATAACCCAGGTTTCCGACAAACATCATGATCGGCATCATAAGCCCTGAGTAAAACTGGGACTTCACTGCCGTGGTGTAAAGGATATTGTTTGTTTCCCGGAAGGTCTCGAGCGTTTCCTCCTCCTTGTTGAAGGTTTTGATAATATTGTGTCCGCCGAACACCTCCTCTACCTGTCCGTTGACATGTCCCAGATATTCCTGCTGCTGCTTAAAGTATTTCTGCGAGTGCTTCATGATAAATCCGAGCAGCGCCGCCGAAACCGGGAGAATGACAATCGCGATCAGCGTCATCAGCGGCGAGATGCTCAGCATCATGATGGCAATGCCCACCAGTGTTGCAACAGAGGTAATCAGCGTTGTAACACTCTGATTCAGCGACATGCCGAGTGTATCCACGTCATTCGTGATCCTTGAAAGCACCTCTCCATAGGTACGGCTCTCAAAGTATTTCATCGGCATACGGTTTATTTTCTCAGAAATCTCCCGTCTCATCCGATAGCAGAGCCGCTGCGTCACTCCCGTCATCAGCCATCCCTGTACAAAGGTAAAAACCCCGCTTAACAGATAGAGACCCAGTGTGAGCAAAAGGATTCGGGCAATATAGTCGAAGTCAATCCCTCCCGTCTGAGAAATCTTTTTCATCAGTCCGGTAGCAAGCTCCGTCGTGGCTTTTCCCATAATCTTGGGCCCCACAACCGTAAATACGGTAGAGAGCGCCGCGCACACCATAACGATGACCACCTTGTATTTATCTTTGCCCATATACTTAACCAGATCTTTTACGGCGCCCTTAAAGTTTTTTGCCTTTTCGCCGGGCATCATTCCGGGCGGTCCGCCCTGAGGCATCCGTCTTTTTGTAATCTTTTTCAGATCTTCGTTTTTCGCACTCATTACCGATCCCTCCTTGTACTCTCGATTTCTTTTTCCGACAACTGGGATTTTGCGATCTCCAGATACTCCTCGCAGCTTTCGAGAAGCTCTTTATGGGTTCCCATTCCAACAATCTTACCATCATCCAGCACAAGAATCTGATCTGCATGTAAGATCGTGCTGATTCTCTGTGCGACGATGATCACCGTACTGTTTTTAGACTTCTCTTTGATGGCCTTTCGAAGCGCCGCGTCCGTCTTCATATCCAACGCAGAAAAGCTGTCGTCGAAGACATAGATTTTCGGATCCTTTGCAATCGCCCGGGCGATCGCAAGTCTCTGCTTCTGTCCCCCGGAAACATTGCTTCCTCCCTCTGCAATCGGGCTTTCATATTTCTCGCTCTTGGCTTCGATAAATTCCGCAGCCTGCGCAATTTCGACCGCCTCGGCGATTTCCTCCCCGGTCGCCTCACGTTTACCAAACCGCAGATTGCTTGCTATCGTTCCGGAAAAAAGCACTGCCTTCTGCGGAACAAAGCCGATACAAGCTCTCAATTCCTTCAGCTTGAGCTCCCTGATGTCTGCTCCGTCAATGGTGATGCTGCCTCCGGTCACATCATACAGCCTCGGGATCAGATTTACCAGGGTTGATTTTCCGCAGCCGGTGCTTCCGATGATCGCCGTTGTCTTTCCCGGCTCTGCGGTAAAGCTGATATCATTTAACACATCCTCCTCCGCATGGGGATAACGGAAATGAACCTTTTCAAAGCGGACAACACCCTCTGCCTTGCCCATGCTTCCGGCATCCTCTGCATCCTGTATGGAAGACTCGGTTGTGACGATCTCATGGATCCGCTCTGCTGCCGCCCCCGCTCTTGGAAGCATGATGGACATCATGGACAACATGAGAAAGCTCATGATGATCTGCATCGCATACGTAAGAAATGCCGTCATGGTTCCAACCTGCATGATGCCATCGTCAATTCTGTGTGCCGCCGTCCACATGATCAGGATATTTATCATATACATGATCAGCATCATCCCCGGCATCATAAAGCTCATGACCCGGTTTACAAAGAGCTGCGTCCCGGTGAGATCTCTGTTTGCCTTGTCGAACCGCTCCTCACTTTGTGTTTCTCTGCCAAAGGCTCTGATCACACTGATTCCGGTGAGCATCTCTCGCGCTACCAGATTGATCGCATCCACCTGTTTTTGCATCAGCCGGAATTTCTTATGCGTCGCAGACATCAGGAGTCCTACCAGTCCGATTACCACAACCACTGCCAGTGCAATGACCCAGCCCATATTTGCCCCGGTCTGATATACCTTAATCACTCCGCCGATGCCAAGGATCGGCGCATACAAAAGCATTCTTAAAAACAAGGTACTTACCAGCTGAACCTGCTGGATATCATTTGTATTTCTCGTAATCAGCGACGCGGTGGAAAACCGATCCATCTCCGCTCCCGAGAAGGAAAGCACTTTTGAAAAAACGGTCTCCCGCAGATCTCTGCCGACCCGTCCTCCGACTACGGCCGCAAAATAGGAAACCAGAATGACTGCCACCGCAATCAAAAACGCCATACCTATCATGCGAAAACAGGACGCCCAGAGATAATCCTTCTGCTTCTGATCGATATCGATTCCTGCCTCAGCCTCTCTTTCCACTGCCCAGGCAATCCCCATGGATTTCAGCGTGGAACTTCCTATGGTTTCCGACATTTCCGTGAATTTTGCTCTTGCGCTGTCCAAAGCCGTACGGTCCATGATGCCGGAATCCGCCATCGTCCGGTACAGCGAACGCATATCGATAACCTCTGTGGGTGCTACATTTCCGTCTGTATCCTCAATATCTTTTTCATAAGAATGGATATCCATACGGATGAGCGTTCCGATGTCCTCAACCGACATCTCATAGAACGCTTCCTCCGTAACCCCGTATGCGGAAAGTGCATCGCTGATCTGCCCATTCTCCCAGAGCTGTTTCTTAAATGTGTCCGCTTCCACTGCCTCCATCTGATAATTGATGACGATCGGAAGCACCAGCTTATCATCCAGCTCCTCCAGTTCCTTCTTTTCTTTTATTACCCGCTGATAGATTTCTCCGCTCCGCTCATAGCTCTCTGCAAAGGCTGCCTTTTCTTCCTCTGTCATAAAGAGGATCGCATACTCATACTCCTCTGACACAAGCTTCTCCGGCAGAACATGCGCAATCCCTTTGTTCTGTATCCCGGTATCTATGATATCTGAGGTATACTGTGGCAATGACAGATCCCCATATGCCTGTGCCAGAAGCAGCACAAAGATGAGGATCACAAAATACCAGTATTTCCCTATATTCTTAAATATCTGTGCCATGTTTTTTAACTCCTTATTTTTTGATATTCACTGCCTGCACGATCATCAGATCATTTTCCCGCACGATCAGATCATTCGTGGCGATAATGCTCATATTATCCCGAAACACAAGATAGACCTTTAAGTTCAATTCCTTGTAGATGTCCGCAATACAGCGGTCACAACAGGGACTACCCGCTGTGATAACGACCTCCCCGATTTCTTCCACGTCCAAGTGCTCCGTCGATAAAGCAGTCTCTCTGGTGTATCGTTCCACAAACCCCGCCGAGATGATACCGGTTGGAATTGCGACCGCACCTACTCCAAGAAACGCAATACAAATCGCCATACACTTTCCGAGAACCGTTACCGGATAGATGTCCCCGTAGCCTACCGTCAGTACCGTGGACACCGACCACCAGATTCCGGAAAAGGCATTGGCAAACAGTTCCGGCTGGACGGCATTCTCCGCACTGTACATGCATAAAGAACTGCCCAGCATCAGCACGATAATAATAAAAATTGAGGACAAAAGCTGATTTCTCTTTTCATACAGTACCGTGGTTATAACACGGAAAGAATCATATTGTGAATTGATCCGAAACAGGTGAAGAATCCGTACCACCCGAAGCATGCGAAATACAACAAACCCACTGAGAAAGAAAAACGGCAAAACCGTCAACAAGTCTACGATTCCTTCATAGGAATAAAGAAACCGTATTCTTGCACGCATTGCCGTTTTCTGCGGATATAAAAGATCCGCTGTCCAGATCCGCACAATATATTCCACGCAGAAAATGACAATGGTAACCATCTCCACGTTGTGCAATATCGGCCGGATGTATGCCAGGCTCTCAAAGGTATCCAAAAACATGCAGAGGATGTTCAGCAGGATCACGACTGCAATCCCAATGTCAAAAATCCTGCTGGGCAAATCCTCTTTCTCCCCGATCTGAATAATGTCAAACACTCTCTTTTTGATCTTCTTACTTTTCATCAGAACCGATGTCCTCCGCCGCTTCCGCTGCTGTGACTGCTTCCGCCACCTCCGCCGCCGCTGAAACTGCTGCCACTGCTACTGCTGCCACTACTTCCTCCGGATGAGCTTGGCGGATCATAAACCTTATTTTTCCTCGTCATAACCGCCTTCGGATTATGTACCTTACACTGTGTAAAGGCTCCCTCCAGCAATTCGTTGCGATCCGGCTTCTTTGACCTGGAAACAGCCTTTACAATGATATAGTTGATGATCATGGCAAGCGTCAGTGCCAGAAGCAGGTTACTGCCATATTTCATCGGCTGGGCAATCCGGCCGCCGTCCAGAATGGTGGCCATCTGGTGAAAGGCATTGGAAGCACATCCGTAATAATCCTGTCTGGACGCATAGGTATATACATTATCCGTAATCGTGATTGCTTTGCTTTTTGTAACGATCTTGTTAATTGCGCCTGTGCTGTAAATATAGATTTCCCTTTGATCCATATCGATCAGAAAGATCGTAGCACTGACTGATGTTCCAAACTCATTCTCCAATGCACTTTTTGCATACTGACTCGTTGCCGAGGAACCGTAGGACGGATTCTCGTTGGTCGTCTTAAACAGAACATTTCCATATTCCGTAATCTGACGCATTTCATCACTCAGCGAGGATAATTCTGCCTCGGAAAGAAGCTCTGCATCATCCTCCACCACAACCCGGTATCCTGTATCCGGATTGATATAGGCACTCTCTGCGCGGCAGGGAAGCGTCACACCTACGGTCAAAAGCAGGCTGAGAAAAATGCCTGATATGTATCTTTTTATTTTTTTATTCTGCTTATGCATTTTCCTCACCTCCTCTTTTGTTAAACTGGGGCAGCGGTCTGGTTGCCTGTATATTGTAAGCATGGATCAGACTGACCAGCGTGAATACAACTGCCACAAACGCGAGAATGATTGCTCCGTAATAGATGCTGTCCTGAACCGGATTCCAGATGGACACACCTGTCATGATAATGATTGCAACCAGCGAGCCCAGAAATCCCGGTACCGTGGCGATATCCGGGATGTTACGACTCATCCGGAATCCACTCACGCTCAGTACAATTGCAATTACCAACAAGACCAAATTTACAATCCATGTGACCGAAGCTGTAAATACAAAAAAGAATGCGAAAAACGGCTCCAAAAATGTGCAAATAAAAATCGCAAAAAATATCGTGAGCCCCAGAGAGTGCCTCTTACGTTTTTTTTGTTTTTGTTTCTTCTCAAACAAAGAGGTATCTGCGTCTCCGCTATCTCCCATCTTTGACCGGTAGCCCTTGTTGTCAAGATACAACTCTACCCGCCCGATCTGCCGCAGCTCCCGGATATGAATCGCCAACGCAGCAAATGCCAGACAAGAGGTCAAAAGCATGGCTGTATTGGGTGTTACCGTAAAAAACAGATTCAACAGGAGGAAAATCGGAACTGTCAAAAGCAGGGAGCCCAAAAGATATTTTTTAGTATCCACCGGAAGATCCGATGCCACCTTGCCCGTCTGTCCGTTGACCGTGGCATAAGCCACACGGTCATTTTTCCGGTAGGATAAAAACCAGACCGGGAACACGGCGCTGTCGATATTTTTGCACTCTGTATGTAATACCTGGTCTGCACTTCCGGAGGGCAGACTGACACCTGCCTTTTGTAATTCCGGCACCTTCCTAAGTGCTTTCAGCGTGGCATCGTTGGCTATTTCCGTAGCCTCCTCCAGATAGAGTTCCTTCTCCACATCGGCGGTATCCGCATAAAATCCTGCCAGATAGGATGGCATAAACTGATTCATGCCCTTTACATCATAGGGTGCAATGCTTTCACTGATATTATCTGCAAAAGAAGAAGATGCATCATAGGACAAGCCCTTATAATAGGCATCCAGCTCGCCACTCACATCGTAATACTCCGTGATCCTGTAATTCCCGCTTCGGTAGCTCTTACTTCCCTTAAGATTCAGATCCCCTTCCTGTCGCATGAAATACACCCAATAGGGCATATAAATTCCCCGAAACTGATCAATGGAATCCGGATCCTTTAATTCCTTGGGTGCAAAAATTGCTCCCTTCATCATCCTGCGATAAGCCTCTTTACAATCTTCCTTTGTGATCTGAAACGGAATAATGTAATTGGGTCTGCGCTCCTTACTGATCCGCGCACTCAAAATGGTTGCCGCACCGCAGAAGCTGCAAAACGATGTAGCTTCGTTATCTGTGCTGAGTATTTCCCCGCCGCACTGCGGACAGGTAAATACGGTTGCATCAAACACCTGCTGCTCCTGTGCATCCTCATCCTTGTCGATGACCTTTGGATCATAGGTTTCCTTGCAGTAGGCGCAAAGCATACTCTGTGACGATATGTCAAATCTCAGCTCGCCTCCGCAACTTGGACATTCAAACATAGTCATTTCCTCCCTTGGGTATTTGTTTTATAATTATGAACGTGATTTAAGGGGCAGAAGGTCATGCCGGTGTAACCGGCATTGACTCTTTGCAGGGGGAATCGTTTTGGAAAGCTCGCTTTCCAAAGCGATTCCCCCTGCAAAGGGTTCACATCGTTTCACGATGTGAACCTTCTGACCCTCAAATCGCTTGTTTCCTATTTTTGATTCGCCGGTTCCACGCTGACTTCCCTGCCCTTGATTTTGGCATGCTTCATCGCATGCAGCACTTCAAGTCCATATTCTCTGGGCACCTCCACAAAGGTGTATTTGTCAAACATGTCAATGGCTCCCACCAGATTGCCCGGCATGCCGGACTCCCCGGCAATCGCACCTAAAATATCCCCCGGCTTTACATTCTGTTTTTTCCCGATATTGATAAACAGCCGTACCATTCCCTCCTCTGCTCCGGTATCCCCGAAATCAAAAGAAAACGTCTGCCCGTCCTCCGGGCCTTCGTCAAGCCCCATCTCCCTTAACAGAAAGGCCGCCGCAAAATCCATCGCGGTATAGTCCGAGGCATTGATCTGCTGTTCGATCAGTTCAATCATGGAATCCAGATTTTCCCGGTCGATAATACGACCAAGCTGCTCCATGATCTTTTCCGCCTTGACCTGCGCCACATCATCGCCGGACGGAATGGGCCTTGCCAGAATCCGCGTCTTACAGTAGCGCTGAATATCTTTTAATTTGTATACCTCCTTTCCCTTCACAAAGGAAAATGCCTTTCCGGTTCTGCCGGCGCGCCCGGTTCTCCCGATACGATGTACATAATATTCATCATCCTGAGGCAGATCATAGTTAAACACCGCCTCTACATCATCTACATCTATTCCTCTGGCAGCCACATCCGTTGCCACCAGAATATCGGTTTTTCCCTGTCGGAAATGATTCATGACCCGGTCACGCTGTACCTGTTTCAAATCCCCATGCAAAGCCTCGGCGCTGTAGCCTCTGCCCACCAGCTCATCCGTCAGTTCGTCCACCATCCGCTTCGTGTTGCAAAATACCAGCGACAATTTCGGATTATAATAATCCAGCAAGCGGGACAAAACCTCTACCTTATCTTTCCGCTTCACATCGTAGTAATACTGATCGATATTTGCCACCGTCAGTTCTTTTTTTACCACCTTTATAGTTACCGCATTCTGCTGATATTTTTTCGTAATATCTAAAATCGGTTTCGGCATCGTGGCGGAAAACAGAACCGTCTGGTGTTCCTGCGGAAGATAGTCCAGAATGTCCTCGATATCCTCCCGGAATCCCATGTTCAGCATCTCGTCCGCCTCATCCAGCACAATGGTGTTGACCATATCCGTGCGAATCGTTCTTCTCCGGAGATGATCCATCAGTCGTCCGGGCGTCCCGATGATGATCTGAACACCGCCCTTTAACGCCTTGATTTGCCTGGAAATATCCTGCCCACCATACACCGGGAGCACCTTGACCCCATGCATATATTTTGCAAGCTTGCGTATTTCATCCGCCACCTGTATGGCAAGCTCTCTGGTCGGCGATAAAATCAATGTCTGCGTCTTTCGCGAGGACGGATCTACCTTTTGTAAGACAGGGATACCAAATGCCGCGGTTTTCCCGGTACCTGTCTGCGCCTGTCCGATCACATCCACGCCGGACAGTACCATCGGAATCGCCTGGCTTTGTATCGGCGTCGTTTCCTCAAAACCCATATCCCGTATGCCACGCATGATCTGTGGTTTGATATCCAGCTCATCAAATCTGATTGTTTCCATAAATTTCCTCTTTCCTGCATTCTGAGTTACTTTTCATTCCTCCGGTCGTCAGACAATTGCTTTTCGATAAAAGCAGCTGCTCCTTCTCCTCGCGGGATAATCTCTTATAATGATATTCCCTGCTCATCGCCTCCTGCTTTGTTTCGGCTTTTTCTAAATAAACCAGTTCCACCGGTCTGCGAGCACGGGTATACTTTGCTCCCATTCCGGCATTATGCTGCTGTATTCTTTTTTCGATACAGTTTGTCCATCCGGTGTACAGGCTGCCGTCTCTGCACCGCACCATATATGTATAGATCTGCTGCTCCTGCATGATATACCCTCTACTATGTAGACCGGGGGAACCCCCAGTCATCTATCCTGAAGCAACCGACAAAAGTACCTTTCCCAGACAAAATGAATAGCTCTGGTCATGTATCTTGATTTCTTTCTCTGATTATCAGTTGCGAATTGTGGCTGCCGACTCTTTATCATATGCACCGCCGTGCAAAATGTTTCCTCTTTGGAGTCTGTCTGGACTGCCACGAATGGTCATATTATAGCATAGATCGCTCCGGCAAACAAGATTGGTTCGTTCAGGATGTCATTTTTGACAACAATGTGATTATAAAGTATAATAAAAACGTAATTTCAATTTTAAATAGGGAGGTTCAAACAATGAAAGGGAAATCGGTTGCATCATTGGTACTCGGAATATTAAGCTTGGTATTCTGGTTGATTCCGTTATTCGGATTGCCCATTTCAATCGTAGGACTTGTGATGGGGGTATTGGCGTTAAAACAAAATGTGGCACGCGGAATGGCTATTGCGGGTGTTATTATGTCCAGCATTGGATTAGTGCTGGTTATTATCAACGCTGCTGTTGGCGCATATATGGGAGCCACAGGACAATTAGGATTTTAGTGAAACAATAAAAAAAGGTACGCCGGACGAATCCTGCGTACCTTTTTTATTGTACTTTTGACACTCAAATCATGTTATCTTTATTCAAAGTACGATGCCGGATCTATCGGAACACCGTCTTTTTCCATTGCAAAATACAGGTTGCAGCCTTCCTCCGAATAATACTTCGTAGGTTCCGCCACAAAGCCTACCAGACTTCCCTGTGTGACCATGGTTCCCACCTCGTAGGGGATCTGCTTGAGCTGTCCGTAGATCAGGTTGTAGCCGTCGCCGATATCCATCGTTACGGTCAAGCCCGTCACCTCATTGGTGGAAATATCGGTAACCACACCATCTGCCGCACTGTTTACCCGGGAATTGACATCACAGCCGATCAGAACGGCCGGATTATATTTATACTGATCCAGCGTTTGAAAATAAACGGTCTGATCCATACTGTAGTTCATGAGCACCGTTCCCTGCAACGGCCAGTTAATCGTTGAGCCGTCTCCAAAATGCAGCACAATATTTCCTCCGGCCTCTGCTGCTGTCTCCACTGTTTCCTCCGGCTGCTCCTCGTCTGCCTTTTCGGCCGACTCCTCCTCTGCGTTCTCCTGCTCCCAGGTTGTTTCCGGTGTTGTTTCCGGTTTTACCACACTGTCCGCAGCTGCCACTTCTTCATCCACATCCGCCTCAGCGCTCTGCTGTATGCTAAGCTCCTGCTTTTCCGTGTCTGCCTGTGCAAGCTGCAATTCCTTCTGCTGCTGTTTGTCATTGGTTTCTTTTACATAGATTGCGGTCATTGTTGCTGCTGCAGCCAGCATAACTGCGCAGGATATCGCTAATGATTTTTTCATACTATCACCATCCATTGATTATATTTACCAATAGTGTTGACAGTTTTTTTTACTTTATTCAGTTTTTTGCCTTCTTTTTTCTTTGCTATATGCGAAGATCAATCCGCTGATATTTGTCAGGCATTTCGACGGATAATTCTTCTTCCGTCTCCTCCAATGTCTCCTCAAGATTTTCTTCCGGCGTTTCGGATATGTCTTCTGTAATCTCCGAAAGTTCATCCAGCATTTCGGACAGCATACCCTGGCTCTGCTCTACGCCGGTTGCCTCCTCGACCATTTCCTTCCGGCGCTCCTCCGGTGTCTTCGGCGCAGACTTCTTCGCTTCCTCTGCAATTTTCTCTCCCCGTTCTATCGCCTCGTCCAGCGAATGAAGCATCTGTGAATTGTTATAGCTTTCTTTTACCGCTGCGATCTGATCCTCATATCCATGCAGAAGCTCCAGTTTTTTTGAAATATCCTCCAGCGAGTTCGTTTTCATATTTTTGAGATTCGCCTTTTGCTGTTCCAAAATATCTACTATCCGAATCATCCAACTCCTTCATACTATGAATCCGAGTTGTATTTTTGCAAATTTTCTAATAATGCCGAGTAAAACTCCTTTTCATTTTCCAAGTTTGCATAATCACTCTCTTTCATTGCTTCCAGAGGATTATCAATTCTTTCAAGGATACTCTCAACTGCGGCTATACTGCTTTCCAATGTATCTCCAAAAATATTATTGTTCCCCCCTGTTTGGAAGTCCTGCTCAACTGACAGTTGTGCCAATGTGCTTGCATACCCATTAGGGAACGGGTTAATTCCTGTCTCCTCCAGTGTAGCCTGCCATGCGTCTTTCACATCTTCCGGCGTCGTGGATAGGTAGTAATCACTCATATATGCAATCTGCTTTCTGGTTTTTTCATCCGCAAATTCATATGTCCTGTTAGCTGCCTGTTGTCGTTCATAGGCTGCCTGCGCTTCCGTAGTTGCTTCGGATTCAAAATAGCCCTTACTGTTTGTGGAATATTTCATACCATTCACATAAAAATCTTTGCCGGTATCTATTCCCAAATAGCTTAATACATTGGTTATACCCTGCATAACCCCCTGACCAGCCTCTTCGGTATGGTAGAGTCTCGTCCTTGTCCCTCCTGCATTTCTAAGCAGGGAAGCCAGTGAACCAGACATTTGTTCTGCTTTTAAATACGCTTTCTGATCATATGGATTATAGTCTTCTGTATGAGATAATTCTACTCCATGCGTTTTTACCGTCAGTACATATCCATCATTAATACGAATTTTCGCACCGATTGCCAGGTTGACGGAGTTAGCCACCTTGTTAACACTTGTGCTCTCCGCTAAGTTTAAAGGAATTTTTATAGTCGCTATCAGATCTTCAACAGGTTCCATTTCGTCAAACATTGTTTCCTTGACAGTTTTCCAATCTTTGACCGCTGTATTTTTAATATTCGATGTTACTGTCCGATTATTCGGATTTATATACCATGATTGATTATTTGAAATTTCCATTCATTTCTCCTTTCTTAATGCTCCGCATGCGATAACCGCCTGCGAAGCATCTCATAGCAGTTTAGATAATATAGCTTATCTGCCCATATTTATTGGACACTATATACGAATCCCCTCCCTTGTGCATCGATCATCACATAGAAAACACACTGATTCCCTGTAATATACTACTAATCCCAACATCTCTGCCTTTCAAACTGTACTGCTTCATAAATGTCTCAGAGGCTTTTATCAGCCTCTCACTGATATTCTCTGGTGCAACTTCCTTTTTCGCCCGCTCAAGTTCTTTCTGCGCATCCTTTTCAATAGAAGCTCTGCCGGAAGAAAGCTTCGAGACTTTTTCAGCATGGGCAGAGAGAATCTCGATAGCCTTCTTGTTATTCTTATTACGTTCCTCGAATTTCTCGCTCTGATTCTTAAATGCTTTATTTGCTTTACGCATCCAGAGCCGCTTTTGCCAATGAATTTCGGATATAATCTCTAACCTTTTTTGCTATAATTTTGAAAATTATCATATCTCGACATCACTTCCATTAATGCCTGAGATGCCATTCCTTTCTTATAACCGGAATTGTTATATGTTTCCAAAAAAATCTCTTGGGTTTTTTTCATAATCTCAAGTGCATTCGATAAATATTCATTCTCTCGTTCCTCATCATAAACAACAGGTTCCTGCCTTTGTTTTGAGTATTTAACCCCCATTCTTTCAAACCACCATGCAGCGTCTGGATTCGCAAACTTTTTATTCAGCTGCTCAATCCCAATAAATACGCCCAAAGCATCAACTCTTTCTTCAAACGCTTCATTTAACCCCTGCAAGTCCTCTTCCAATGTAACATCACTTTTCCCTGCAATATCGTAGGTGACACTTCTGCTGCCATCCTTATGTTGCTCCATGATCTCATGGAAATAGTTTTCATATGCATCTATAGTTTCTCTCATGACATCTTCTGCATCATATTTTCTTTCCTTCGCAATTTCTTGTAGTTTTTCACTTGCTATTTTAACCAAATTACTATAGTGTTCAAAAAAAACTTCATTGGTATTATCGGTTGTAAAGAGTTTATCTTCTACAAACTCTTTTTCTTTTCTTAAGGCCTCAGAATTCAACTTATCTCTTCCTTCATCTGAAATCTTAATATCCACGTCCATATTTTGTAGCATGACACTATTTTTTTTCATATTTTCTTCATTTTGCTTATACCCTTCTTTTAAAAATATTGACTCATAATATCTATCACTACTTTGAATCCTCATTGTACTTGCCTCCTATTTATGGCATCATTTCAGTTTGTTTTGCCAGAACCCATATGCGGTTCTAATCTCGCATTGTGTTCCGGCAAAACCATTTTCTTTTATCGAAGTTACTACATATAATTAACCAAACACAACATTACCAAGTTTTTGGCTCATCTTGATTATAATAAGGATATAAATACTTAGTATGTGTGCTATATGGCCGCGTAAATGTCATGCTATTTGACCCCGAAGCATACTCATAAAAATAATTAATATGTTCAATATCAACCAGCGTACCAGTATCAGGATTTATGAAAACAGTTACAAAATTCACATCTTTGTACATATTATTCGATGCATAAGCTCCTGAACATGTACAATGGATGTGATAAAAGTTTGTACTGGAATATAACGACAATTCTAACGCATGTATATTGTTAGGTCCCACACCTCTGCTTCCGTTCTTATAGTATACTGCATCCGGCATTGTCATACCATAATATATTGTTGTATCTGCATCGTCAAAAAGGAACTGGTTTTGATATATTTTGGCTTTCAAATCAGCAGGTGTTGTCATTGAAATATCATATATCTGCGTGCCAGCTGAATTTGACGCATTAACATAATAGTTATAATTGATATTAATTGCATGACCATTCACATACATATTTCCGCCATTAGAATCTGACTGAAAAACAATATGTGCCATTTTATTTATCATATAATATGTTGCATTTGCATTAGATGATACATTTCCTATTTTATTTAACGTTATACTATAACTGCTGTTTGCATTATAGTTACCATTAGTGCTATAGATTCGGAAGCAATAATTCCCTGCCTCAAACCGATAGAATTCATTCAATGTTGAAATCTTATACACGTGGGCATTGCTATCTACACTGATCCAATCAAATGCATAACTACCAACGTTTGTTGTAAACTCCATTATCATTGGAGATGTTACTTCAAACGAATAATAATCGTAATCATACGGACTATCTATTACGCCCGTTACTGTAGTACTTGTGCTAACGGTAGTGGCATTACTTACAGAATCATTCACTTCATTTGTCACATCCTGAGTCAGGTAAAAAGCAAAAGCAAACTGCCCACTTCCATCATAAGAGCTAACCGCAATATAATATATGCCGGAATCTAAAACCTCCGTGCTGAACTCACTTATTCCTGCTCCTGCTGTTGCGCTACCCCCGATCAGATTTAACTGATATGTTGATTGATCTAATGCAAATAAATACACATCAGCATCAACTGTATCAACGCACTGAAGAAAAATAGTTGCCTTGCTGGACTGGTCAACTATAAATCCATACCATCTCATTTCACTGGTAGCGCTCAACACGCCTTGTACTACATCTCCATTTTCTACAACATACGCATTGTTGGGATCTGTGTTCTCTCCTTCCCCTTCTTCCTCTTCGTCTTCCCCTTCCTCAATCACTTCTTGTACAGAAAAAGACTCCTCGTCTGATTGATCCAGTGAATGAGAATTATATAAATCAGTCTCAACCTCTTTCTGCACAATTTCAGATTCTATGTCACTCGATACGAATGCCCCGTCAGTATTATGGCTATCGGATTTTGCCATAGCTGCATCAACATTGCTGGGGAAGAGCAAAACAAATGCCATGATTGTGCATAATGCTATGTTCATTATTTTCTTCAGTTTTCTCATAAATACCTTCATATAATTTTAGATCTCCTTTCTCTTATTTTGTCAAACCCAAAATTCAAGTTTTATGCGGATTTGACGAAATTCTATGCCTCTTGTTTGTTGTTGGTTCATTACTGACCGCACTTCCCTTCGGTGGCACTGATAAACCAGTGTACGCAACGCCTCACTTTAATCAGTATTTCTTTGATACGCTTCAATCCGAATTTTTGGATTTGGGCATCTTCGGCTGATGTACAAATCCCATGCAATATGGTGGCCAGTAGGATGTATTCCTTATAATATCCTTCTCTCCTATTTTTTGAGCCACCTTAAGCAATTTTCTTTTTACAGTTTTTTTGTTTCCATCCTCTTTTACCTTTCTTGCAGATTTAATGTAAAGATCTCTTCATAAAAATCCAGACACTACAGTATAAGGTCTAAATAAGTTCCAAAAAAATCCAAACCATTCCCTATCTTCGTATAGTGATGACTAGTTACATCTCTATAGTAAGAAATGCCGATAAATATATAAAGTGTTATAAATCTGACATCTCAGAAAGCCGAAAATCGGCATTTCGAAAATATCGGCATATGGCAGATTGAAGTTTTCTTCAAGACCTGTAAGTCCTATCTCAATCTAATCAGCGAATACCACCGTCTCTCATACGATGCTCTGACCGCTCATGTTTCCAGCCAACAAAAGAACAGTTTCAGATGTTCATCGAGATATTTGTCGGTCGGCTTCCGGAATATATCCGAAATTCACTGGCAAAAGCGGCTCTGGCTGCTTAAAGCATCTACTTCATTACCTGTATTATTGAATTTTCAAGGTGCGAGGTCCATTTTTGATATGGGAAGTTTTAGTTATTTTATTTCTATGTTATTTCTATATCCTATGCGCTTTACATCACCTCCTAGTTATTCTTAACCTGCAACTTTCCAAGCCAAGTCAACTGTGCAGCAATTGCAATGCCATTTAATAGCCATTGGCTAACTACCCGATTTCCCATATATGATATAATAATTGCTACATCAGCTATAACCAATATAAAAATCGCTTGCTTTCTAAATATTTTTCGTTCTGTCCGATCTAAAATTCTATTTTCATTTTCTATCGGAGCAAGGGCAACCACAATAACGTTTGACATAAGCAAAATAATAATCGATAGCCACAACGGAAAAATAATTTTATTCAGCAAACACACCACGACAACTATGGTGCAAGAAAACAAATAGCATCCCACTCTTGTCCTCGCATGAAAACCTCCAGACTTTCTCCGCAATGGCATTAGAACTATGGCGCTAACAAGTATAGAGATTGTCATATGCAGAATACAACTAATGGCTACATATGACGAATAATGTATTACCTTTAACAACAGGCATTCCAAGCCAAAGCGATATACATCTTCCTCATCCTCTTGCAAAAGCCTCATTGATTTCATGCGAAACAGAAGACTTTCTAACAATCTTTCCATAGACGGATACTACTTTTGGTTGCCAAGTCTTTGACTTTCTGTGGCATTTTAGGCTGATAGCCCAGACACAAGCAAGCTGATTGCGTCTCCTTTTTTGCACACAACAGCGCTGCTTTTGAAATCACATTCATTGCCACAACATTTAACTTGTTCATAATCAGGTGCCTCCTTATTTAATTTTGATAATTACATTATCGACAATCATCGCCTAAATTTCGAGTAGATTTGCACCAAGTAAAAGATTTTTGCACGAAGTAAAGATTTTCCCAACAAAAATACACATAACAACATCCTAATGAAATGCCATTATGTGTAGTTTCTTCAATTTAGTATGTAACATTATCATTTTGCGAACTGATACCTCTGCCCTTTTATGAGTTGAGAAAAAGCTCCGCTATAAATTTCTGATTTTCTTGTTTTAAGCTTAGATTTCCATCATACCTTTGAATACTGCTCTGCACATTCAAAAGTCCAAGCCCTCTATTCTTTCCCTTCTCGGATACTGGAAATCCATTTTTCCATTTTACAACTGTACAGCTGTTTTCAATTCTTATAACAACCATCTGATGAAAAGAACTGATCTTTATGTATATGTATTTCTTTCCTTTTACTTTTTCTGCCGCTTCAATCGCATTATCCAATAAATTACCAAAAATCGTAGTCACATCAATTGGCTCTATAAAATCCAAATCCACATTGTCGATTTTAATATCCATCTCTATTCCTTTATCCATCATAGACATTTCTTTATCTGTCAAAAGAATATTCAAAATCGGATTTCCGGTATATTCCATGGGAATAAGAGGTTGTAACAAATCTCCTATTTCATTTGTGTACTTACTCGCAATATATTTTTTGTCGGTTTCATATAACCCCTCAATAGCCCTGATATGCTTTTTCACATCATGGAGTATCTGCACTGTCCGATCATATTTCTTTATCTGCGCCAGATAATATTCATACTGTATATTTGCTTGCTGTTCCAGTGCCTTTACCTGATTCTCATAATAGTTTTTTTCATCTGCCATTTTTACAAAATACAGGAGATATAGGTCTGCTAATACAATACACCCCATATTTATTGTACATAAATAACTTATTTGTCCTTGTGTATAAATTTCAATAACTATCAACATATTTATCAGACTGTATGCCAACATAATAACATAAATGAAATACTGCGTTTTTGAATACGATATATTCTTTTTTTTCATAAGCCTGCTTATGACTATATAATATAGAAAAACAAGAATAATTTTTGAGAATATTGCCTCTAAGCAGTACCATATATCATCATTCAGGTTTTTGACATAGACTGTTTGTAAAAACCATCTTAACAAAATTACCCCCAATGACTCACAAACAGTCATACAAAACATGAATGCCTCACACTCCAGTATTCGTCGCAATGGTTTATGAGCATCCTCATAGTATAAGAAATATACAGCAGCACCAACGGCGACACTCCATGACACCAGATTTAATAATGAATTACTAATCAAATTAACAGCCGCCATACATAATACGATAATCATTTCAATGAAAAGATATGTATATTTTTTTCTGAATGTTTTTTTGTATCTGTCATTCATAAACTGGAATAAAATTGCGGTAATAATAAAACATGACAGACCATTACAAAATACAAGTATAATTTTATCCATATCGCATTTCCCTATAGATTACTTTGTAAAAAAGTATTTATTTTTAATCGAAAACCTTCCATACGTTTTTGTGCAATAGGAAGCTCTTGCCCATTGTCTAAATAAAGAACATATCCCTTTATTTTTGCAATATGACATAGGTTTACCAAATAACCCCTGCAGTTTACCGCAAAATCATATTGCTCCATTTCTTTGACAAGCGTTTCAAAGACGCACTCATATTCATAGGTTTCCTCTGCCAGCACAATCGCAACCCTTCTCTGCCTCTTTATGTACTCAAAATATAAAATATCCTGCAATTTCAATTTGATAGATACATATTGCTTGTTCCGGCTGTCTGTAACCTTATAAAACTGCTTTTCCAGAGTATCATCCGGCATCATATTAAGCGCCTGTCCTATTTGTTCATACAGCTTTTGCCTGTCCAAGGGCTTACATAAAAAAGAAAATGCATGAACATCATTGATTGCCTGCATACAGTATTCTTCATAGCTGGTTGTGTAAATTAAAATTACCTGCGGAAATTTTTCTTTTAGCTTTCTTCCCAGTTTAATCCCATTGATTTCATTCATTGCAATGTCCAAAATGCCGATATCAATTTTTTTTGTACTCTTTAACAATTCGCTTGCAGATAGAAAAGATTTTATATTGCATTCTAAATTCCGGCTTTTGAAAATTTCATGCAAAATTTCAGCTGTAGTATCAAGCTCGTTCACATCATCATCGCAAACAGCAATCTCTATCATTTGTTTTTCCTCCAAACTCTTCATTCCCAATTTTACCGTTACCTTATTTATCGTCATATACTTCTTTCGTATTAACTTTTAACGGCTATTCAGTTTTATGTCTTATTTTTTCATTCTCTGTCCAAAGCACAGAAAATCCTTGATATAATTCCGGGGAAAGAATACAATACAGATTGTATATGAACAAATTCAGCTTTGAGGTGATAATGTATGAATAGAGCAGTGTACTGTTTCAAACAGATTTTTGATTCTGTTATACTGGCTGGAATGATTATACTTTTTATCGGACTGATTTGGAAACGGAAAGAACAACATGACGAAGAATCTGCTGACTTGTAAAGGGAGTCTGCTATTTTATTCATTTTCAATCGTTATCCCCGTAAAATACGTATGCAAAATTTCCTCATAGCTTTTCCCATCCTTTGCAAGCTCATTCGCCCCATACAGACTCATTCCATAGCCATGCCCCAGACCTTTGGTCACAATTCGGATTTTGTCATCTACCTCCCGGAAAGTAAAAGCGGCGGAATCCCACGAAAACACATTTCGCAGTTCCTCTCCGTCCACACTGATATTTCCCAGCTGCACGGTCTTCACATAGCCGCTGTCCTCTCTGTCGGTTACGCTGAATTGTTCGGACAGGTTCTCCTGCGTCAGCCCGCACTCCGGATATGCCAAAAGACATTCCTGTAAAAAATCTTCCTTGTCGTAAAACATGACATGCAAAAAATCCTCCGAGGTCATGTCCCATCCTGAATCCACGCTTTGTAAGTATTCCTGTCCACCCTGTGCGCCCCGCGTCATTCCGGCACTTACCGAGAAAAAAGGGCACTCGATCAATTCCCCCTGATAGCACAGAACCTGTCCCGCGGTTTGTCTGACACAGGATTCCAGCAGCCCGTAATATCTGCTGTAATTTTCCTGTTCCAGCAGTTCCTGCTGCTCCGCCATGGTATAGCCCTTCTCCACTTCCTTTCCGTTTGCAAGGGCATACGCATAGTTGGTTCGCACAAGAACCGCCTGCGCCTTGAGCGCCTCCTCCTCATAATCTGCCGGCATCTGTTTTGCCAGAATCCCTACATAGACCGGCAGCAAGTCCTCCTCCTGCACGCTGTCCTGCTCCGTACTAAGCTCCTCATATTCCGGCAGAAGCTCCTTTCCCTGAAACAGCAGCGTCACCACCAGCGGCAGCCCGATCAAGATCAGTACAATGTATACAAGATTTTTTATCTTTTCCCTCATACTACGTCACTCCTGTATTACATGTATATGCACAATCAGGCAGATTAGAAGCGGTATATATGCTTCAACAAAAGCCGCTGCTAATCCGGAACTGCGTAATATCCGTTTTCATCCTGCTTCAGATGAATACGATAGGTCTTTCCATACTCAGCGGAAAATTCTACCGCATTGGTGCGCCCAAGTTCATACTGACTCTCGTTATCAAACGGCGAAAAGTCAATAGAAAATTTGGACAAATCTGCTCCCTCATCAAACAGCGCGGGAACAAAAGTATATTCCAGTACACGTCCTTCCTCCAGTTCATTGTTATCCAAATCCGCATTCGCGCCGGAATTTGCAAGCACCCCGTCTATATAGCTTGTGTAGTAGACCGAGTAAGCGCCTGTGATATCAACAACCAGCTCTACTGTGAATGAATCCGTTTTTGCGCCGCATCCCGTCAGCATACAAAACGCTAATATGCCTATCAAAGAAAGACTGACCACCTTACTTCTAAAAGTATGCTTCATAATAATTTCCTCCTTAAACATGACCTCTCGCCCCGGGCATCATACATACCGCTTACCAACCTCTACCCCAAATACATCTTGATCAACGCCAGCACCAGAAGATGCAGCGGGTAAAACACATAGAAAAACCATTTATGAAACGGATGTCTGCTCCCGCTCTCTCCGTTATAGCAAAACTGCAGAATCAAGGGCGGTATCAAAATTCCCAGCGCAAACGTTCCCACCCAGAACGGCTGCCCGCCGATTCCGCTGAGCACACACGCAGCCACACTGATGATGTAAAAGGATCGCCACTTTTTCTTCGGTTCGTCCCGATAGATAAACAGAAACAACGGCCACAGCACATCAAAAATCGGCCAGTCCCCAACGATCGATATGATGCACAAAAATACAATGATCAAAACCTTTAACCATTTTTTTATTTTGCCCTTGTCCCAGATCCAGATCGCCAGAAGTCCCAGAAACAGCGTGTAAATTACGCCAAAGGGCCCCGGCCAGCGTCCCGCTTCAAACAGACTGTATGGAACCCATGAGATGAGCGCAAAGATGCCAAGCCTTGTCGCATATTTTTTCACATTCCGGGTATGCAGATAGCCCTCTGCCAGAAAGTATGCCATCGTCGGTCCGGTCAGTCTTCCGACAAAGTGCATGATCTGTCCCGCGACGGATGCCATGGGTACAAAAGCCCATGCGATGTGATCGATCAGCATCGCGATAATCACAATGTATTTTAACTGATTTCTGTTTAAGAAACGTTTTTGCTCCATGGTTATTTCTCCTTCTCTCCAATGATATCCGCCAGTCGGGCAAACTGCTCCAGACTCAACGCCTCTCCCCGGATATTTGCCGGAACTCCCAGCTCCTCGATGCATTCCTGTATGAGCTCCTTGGAAAGCGAAAGCTGCCCCGAATGGCTCAATCCGTTTGCCAGCGTTTTTCTCCGCTGGTTAAAGGACGCGCGGATCAATGCAAACATCAGCTTTTCGTCCGATACCCTGACCGGGGGAGTGGAATAGCAGTCCAGATGGATCACTGCGCTTCCCACGCCCGGCCGCGGCATGAAACAATTCGGCGGAACATTTGCCACGATTTGAGGTTTGGCATAGTACTGAACCGCCAGAGACAATGCTCCGTAGTCCTTGCTGCCCGGTCCCTGCTGCATCCTTTCCGCCACCTCTTTTTGCACCATAACGGTAATACTGTCCATCGGAACATGCCGCTCAAACAACTCCATGATAATGGGCGTGGTGATATAATAGGGCAGATTTGCCACTACCTTGATCGGGCGTCCCTCATTTTTCTCCTCTGCCAGCGCGGCAAAATCCACCTTCAGAATATCCTGATGCAGCACCGTGACGTTGTCGTATGCACGCAAGGTATCCTTCAGAATCGGAATCAGATTGCTATCGATTTCCACAGCCACCACCTCCCGCGCCTGCTCACACAACGCCTGCGTCATGGTGCCGATTCCCGGTCCGATTTCCAATACAAAATCATCCTTTGTGATCTGCGTCGCCTCAATAATTCGATCTAACACATGTGCATCGATCAGAAAATTCTGTCCGAATTTTTTTTGAAAATGAAATTGGTATTTTTGTAATATTTCTATGGTATTTTGCGGATTGACCAGTGTTGCCATGCAATACTCCTTATGTTTGTTTATATTTGTGCACGATCCATCGAAGATCCTCCTGGGCTTCC
This sequence comes from Lachnospiraceae bacterium, assembly GCA_017484135.1. Taxonomy (GTDB): domain Bacteria; phylum Bacillota; class Clostridia; order Lachnospirales; family Lachnospiraceae; genus Roseburia_C. Next base: position 27,948 of record JAFUTQ010000070.1, on the reverse strand, counting down.
CCCAAGGGGGAAGCTGTCAGCGCAGCTGACTGATGAGGGGTTCTAAATACGCCTGAATCTCCCGACACACTCCCTCAAAATTTCTATTCACATCATAATTGGAATATCGTAAGACCGTTATCCCCAGATCATTTAAGTACTGATCCCTAACTCGGTCTTTTACTTTTCCATCTTCCTCATAATGCTGTGAACCATCTAGCTCGATCGCAATTTTTGCACTTGCACAATAGAAATCTACGATATATTTTCCGATTACCTTTTGACGATGTACCGTGATTGGCAGATGTTTGAAAAAATCATACCATAAATGCTTTTCTTCCCTTGTCATTTCTTTTCTAAGTTTTTGAGCATTATGTTTTAATAGGGGATTGCTCTTTTGATTCATATTTCCACCTCATCCGTCAGCTTCGCTGACACCTTCCCCTCAAGGGGAAGGCTATACGAACTGTAGCTCCACGACACCTTCCCCTCAAGGGGAAGGCTATACAACACGCATCTCCACGACACCTTCCCCTCAAGGGGAAGGCTAAACAACATGCAGTTCCATCTCCATGACCCAGTCCGCCGCAGCCATCACCATGCTGAAAAATGTCAGTAAGATCATCAGGCATACCGCTCCTTTGTCGTAAACAAATTCCTGATTCTCCCTGCGGTTTGCAAGCAGGATCTCAATCCCCAGCAGGATCAAAATACACGGCCATGCATGAAAAATCCAGCGATAGGTCACGATGGGCACAAATATGTGTGCCAGAAAAAGGATTCCTCCCAAAATCAGGCTGCTTCCCAGCGTCAGCGTTCCCACACGATGTGTGTGGAGCTTTTTTGTTTCCTCTCCCATCTATTTTTCCTCCTCCCTGTCAGCTTCATCAGACAATTCCTGCTTTTTCCCCCGGATCAGGAAAATACCAAGGGCAATGATTGCAATGCCCACAACGAACTGCGGGATCAGCCGGTTTCCGATCACATACACGATCCCTGGAAGATCAAAGATCCGAAGTATATTATAGCATCCCTGCCACAGACATACCACTCCAATGATGATAAATACAATTGCAATCACCTTCCGGTAGGTCTGCGTAAGCTTTTGTCCGGAATTTTCTTCTGTCAGCGCGGAAAACAGATACCGATCCTCCACCGCATAAAATTCCTCGTCGTCCAGCCCCCGCAGATTGTGCACATGGAAAAAACTGTAAAACCAGACCAGAACTGCCAAAAACGCAAGCGCCGGAATCTCCAACCATTCCATGAGCCCTATAATAGCCAGAAACACCGCCATCAGACTCACACCCATTTTCATAAACCCCATATACATTTCCCCTGCTCCCGGAAACAGCGAAAAGCAAAATGTCAGAAAACCGTTTTTTTTCTTTGTCATTTATTTACCCTCCTTAAAAATAATCGATGACGCACGGTCATTTACAATTCCGTAAAAGCTTTCAAGCTTCTCATTCATCTGACCAAACAGTGTCTTTTTTTCTTCCTCTGACTGTATCTTCTCCATATATACCCGTTTTTCCTCCTCGGCCTGGGCAATCCATTGCATGCGCTCCTGCTGCAGCTGCTCCGTCTGCAGCTGGCTTTCCTTCTGCGGAACCGCTGCGATCACCAGAAATGCAAGGGACGCAGCCATGGCAAACACCACCTTCGCGCTGTAGGCGAAAAGCTTTTGTCCTGCCGAATGTGTCCTGTCACTGCATTTTGCTATAATCTCCTCCGCCAGATACTGCGGGGACGACATCCCGGTATGTTCTGCCTCGTCCATGAGCCGATTCAGTTCATCTTCTGTCAAATACTCTGTCTGACGCATATCAGTATCTCTCCTTTTCATAAAGCTTTCGCAGCATCGCCCGTGCCCGATAGACCTGTGTCCGGATCGTCTTAACATTTTTTCCTTTGAGCTGCGCGATCTCTTCTGCCTTATATTCCTCACAAAAATAAAGTCTGGCGATCTCATCATACGGAGGTTTTAACCTCCTGCAACGGCACACAAGCTGTTCCTTCATTTCCTGCTCCAGATAGCATTCCTCCGGCTTTCCGTTCGGCCCCTCCTGTTCCTGCAGCGCTTCCTCTCCGGCAAAAACGCCTCGCCGAACCAACTGTCGGTTATAATCAATGCACTTATTGGAGGCGATTCTGCACAACCATGCCTTGGGACTGACTCCGTCAAATTCCCTCAGATGACGGAAGGCGGACAAAAAGGTTTCCTGCGTCAGATCCTCCGATACGAAGTAGTCGCCCGTCAGCTTTACACAGACAGAAAAAACCAGACGTTCATAATCATGTACCATCTGTTCAAATTGTTCCTGTGTACTGATTGGCTCCACCTCCCATTCTTCAAAGCATTGAAACGTCTGTTGAACGGCCATTCACAAATGTCTTCACCTTATATAACGAATGAAATCACTTTTTTCTTCAAAATATGAAAAAATTTTTCAGGCAATCTCAAAAAAGGGGTGTAAGGTCTCACTCGATGGAATAAGACCCTACACCCCTTGTCTCAGTTTCACGTCACTCTATTTTCTCATACCTCTGAAAAATCTTATCTTCCCCGCATACATGCTTGGTACCGTCTTCATCCTGAATGATGTAGTCGCCCTCGCTGATAAAGGTTCTTCCTCTCCGGTGGGTAATATACGGGCACTCAATTCTGCCATTATCCCGGGTAATCTTGATCAGTGTATCCGTAACAATCCAGCCCTTTGTAACGACATCGCTCCAAAGCTCGAATCCGTCCTCCATGCCTTGTCCCATTTCATATTTTTCTACGTCTGCAACCAGCCCTGTTCTTCTACATTTCATAAGAATCCCTCCTTCCCTTTCCTACTTTTATTATAACACGAAGCCCTTGGTAAATCCACCTATTTTTACCGGATCCTGCCAGACTTCCATTCCTCTGCACCCTGCCGGAAACGTTTCAGCCCTTCCTCTAAAATGCTCCTGGGACACGCCACATTCAAGCGCAAAAAGCCCCTTCCGTTGTCCCCGAACTGCCCTCCGTCCGACAAAAATACTTTTTTCTCCCTGCGCAAAAATTTATAAAATGCTCTGGAATCACCGACAAGTCCGGTACAGTCCAGCCACATCAGATAGGTAGCCTCTCCGGGTATCACACCGATTTGCGGCACTTCTCTTTTCAGATATTCCTCTGCATAGCGTTTGTTCCCCCAAAGATACGCGCGCAGCGCATCCAGCCATTCTTCACTCTCAGTAAAGGCCGCTACCGCCGCATCCACCGCAAAAGCATTCGGCTCCGCCACCTCGTCCGTGTTCAACGCGCGCCACATTTTGTGCCGCAGCTTTTCATCCGGCACGACCACCGCCGCCGTCTGCAGTCCGGCCAGATTAAATGTCTTTGTGGGCGAAATACAGGTAACGCTGATCTGCCGATTGATCTCTGACACGGAAGCAAACGGAATATATTCCTTCCCGGGCTCTGTCAGATCACAGTGGATTTCATCCGAAAGCACGGTGACTCCATACCTGTGACAAAGCTCACCAATGCGCTGCAGCGTCTCCCGATTCCAGATGACTCCGGTAGGATTTTGCGGATTGCACAAAATCATAAGCGTGGTTTGCGGATCAGATAAATTTTTTTCCAGATCCTCCCAATCGACCGAATAGGTGCCGTTCTCATAGCGAAGGGGACTCTGCACGATATTTCTTCCATTGTTTCGGATGGAATTAAAAAAGATGTTGTAACAGGGCGTCTGCACAAGAACATTTTCGGCCGGAGCAGTCAGTCTGCGCACTGCGGTCGAAATCGCAGGCACCACACCCGTGGTAAAAATCAGCCAGTCCCTCTCAATGGAAAAATGATGGCGTTTTTCCCACCACTGCATATATGCCTGATACCATGCCTCCGGCAGGATAGAATAGCCAAAGATTCCATGTGCGGCCCGTTTTTCCACCGCCGTTCGGATCGCCGGAGCGGTGACAAAATCCATATCCGCCACCCACAAGGGCAATTCATCCTCTGCAATATCCCATTTCAACGACCCCGTATTTCTTCGCGATATTACTTTGTCAAAATCATACTCCATCGGAATCCCTCCCAATTTCTAAAATCTTTGTTTTGCTGACATCCACCCGTTCCTCCTCGAGAATCAGTTCATCGATTCCCCTGCTGCGAATCACACCGGAAGCCGGATTTTTCACACTGTCAATTCTGGTGATGATCTCCGCGTCAATCCTGGTGGAATATTCAAACGCCAGTGTCGTGTTCAACAGCCGGCAGTTTTTCATCACAAGATCTTCAATGTAGCACATACCCTGCAAGCTCTCGATCACACAGTTTACAAAGGTTAGTTTTTTCGAATTCCACCCTAAGTATTCCCCTGTAATATACGAATCATAAACCGTAACGTTTTCGCAATTCCAGAACGCATCCTTCGACAGCATTTTGGCATTGCGCACCTCCACGTTGCTGCACCCGTCAAAGCAATAATTTCCGGTCAGACGGAAATCCTCAATCCTGATATCATGACAGTCCATGCCAAAATAATCTCCTCTGGCATCGACATTTTTCATCTGAACCTGTCGGCACTTCCACAGCGTCTCCTCCGCCTGCGGCAAATCTATATTTTCCATATTCAGCCCCTGAATCTTTCGAAAGCCCTTGGGCGCTTCATACAGACAGTCCTTTACGGATATATTTTCCACATACCAGATTCCGGCGCGTGCCATGTCGGAAAACGTACAGTTTGCTACCTCTATATTTTTACAATACCAAAGGGGGTATTTCCACTGAAAGGAAGAATCCGTAACCCGGATATTCTCACATTCCTTCAAGGGCGACTCCCCATCTGCAAAAATACAATACCGGATATCCAAATCCTTTGAGGAAAACAATGCCCGTTCGCCGGTTAATCTCTGTTCTCTTATTTCTTCCATTGTTTCGGGTCTCCTTTTTTATTTTCTGTTCCATTCACAATCTATTCGACAGCTCTCAGCCATCGTCTGCGTACCAGTCTCACCAGAAAGACCGTTCCCCGGAAACACAGCTCTGCACACATGGCAAGCCAGATTCCCTCCAGCCCCATGCGATCCGCCAAGAAATAGGACAGCGGAAGCCGTACGCACCACAGACTGATAAAATTCATCACGCTTGGCACCAGTGTATCTCCTGCCCCGCGCATCACTCCGGTACACACAATGGATGCTCCGTACAACGGTTCCGCAAATGCCTCAATGCGAAGTACCCTGACTCCCAGCTCACAGACCGCTGTATTCTCGGTCAAAAGACTCATAAGAATCGGCGCCAAAAGGTACATCAGCCCTCCCATAACCGCCATCAAAACCATCCCGGAGCAGACAGTAATCCGCCCAAACGACCAGGCCAGTTCCTTGCGTCCTGCCCCCACACTCTGCCCCACCAGTGTGGTTGCCGCATCTGCGATTCCATATCCCGGCATATAGCACAGGCTCTCTGCCGTGACCGCAAACGAATTTGCCGCAATGGCAATAATTCCGATGGGGGCTACAATGCGTGTCGCTGCCACCATAGCCCCGCACACCACCAGATGCTCAAAAGCAATCGGCAGCGAAAGCCGTATGGCACGCTTTACATAAGCACCGGAATACGCATAATGCTCTCCCCTCTGTCTCTGTAAAACGGGGGTCCTTCTCCACAGAAAAAACAGCATCAAGCCTGTAACCACTGTGACCGCCAATGCGGTCCCGAGCGCCGCCCCCAACACGCCAAGCTTCAGCACATAGATAAACAGAAAGTTCAACACGACATCCAGCACACACATCAATGAGTCCAAAAGCCCGGGGATTTTCATGTTGCCGCTGCACTGAAGCATGGAGGCCGCAAGACTGTTTAACGCCATCGCAAATAAGGTAAGGCTGTAAATGCGAAAATACAATGTAGCATCCCTTTGTATTTCCGCAGTACCTCCCAGCCATCCGGGCAATGCCCTGCTGATTCCGATTCCGATTGCTGCCAGCACCGCCGCCACGATCAACACCACCGGATACGAATTATGCAGTACGCGTCTGGCCTTTTCATATTCCTTTGCCCCTACATATTGCGCCACCTGAATCGAAAACCCTGCGGAAACCGAGGTGGAAAGACTGCCGAATAACCACGTCGTAGTTGCCACCAGTCCGATTGACGCTGCGGCATCCGCTCCCAGCCTTCCCACCATAGATGCATCAATGTACTGCATCATAATGGAGGTCAATTGCGCCATGATCGCGGGCAGACTAAGCGTTGCTACCAATTTTAATTTTTTTCCATACGAAAGTGGCTGCCCGTTTCTTACATAGGCAAGCAGATCATTTTTCATCGATATTTTCTTTCTGTCTTTGATTCTGAACAGTTCGCTATCACAACCATGTCAACAAAGGTCGCGTCAAATATTTTCAGTTTGTGCACGATATCCCTCCGCAAGAACCCGGACACAGTGTGCATCCAATCCCTGAATGGTCCGCGCATCGGAGGGAACCATATCCCAGAATTCCTGCCGGAACGCTCTGCCTGCCTGTCGGGATGAATAATTGATCTCCAACGGAACATGATATTCACAGGCCACAGCAATGACCTCGGAGGCTGCGGCCGCCATCGGCTCCTCCCAGCTCTCACAGCTGCCGAATACCCGATCCGGATGTGAGAGAACATCAAAAAAACCGGTACGAATCCCTTCCGCCATCGCTTTGCACAGATGCACATAATCATCGGAGTAATCATGCACATCATAGCTGAAGGTTCCATCCTTCCGCTGATAAAAATGCTGTCCCAGCATCAAAAGATCGTAATCTCCTGACTGTCTGAGTTTCTCATAATACACCAGATAGCCCGGCAGATATTCAATTTCCAGCCCCTTTAAGACCTCAATGTGCTCCTGATATTTTTGTTTCATCTCATTCATCGTATGCACATAATCCGAAAGCAGTTCCATATCCATACGATACGGAAACGGATTTCCCGGAAACGGAGCGTGATCCGTAAATACAATGCGCGTTGCCCCAAGCTCAATCGCCCGCTCTATATATTCCTCATCTTTTTCATTTCCCGCATGTCCGCAGCGCCAGGTATGAACGTGAAACGCTTCCCTCTCCTTTGGTAGATACATATATCCATATCCTTTCTACAAACAAAAACGAAAGCCATGCCATTTCCATTCCGCAAATCAAAACCTTTGGAAAGAAACAAGCACAGCTTTCCGCTTTTTTTCTTTATATGGTTCGAAATAATTATCTCGTAAACTGACCAACGATGCCGCTCAGTTCCTGGGACAGACCCAAGGACTCATCCGCGATATCACTTGCTTCGCCGGCAAGACTTACAATATCGCTGGTTTTTTCAGCCATGTCCATAACACCGGTTGCTGCCTCACCCACGGTAATATTGATTCCGTTGATGGCATCCTGAATGCTCTGGATCGATGCAGAAAGATCATTGATATTCTGCGAGATGTTTTCCATCGCGCCCTCAAAGTACTGTGCATCATCATTGTACTGCTGTGATACTTCCTCAAATGATACATAATCCTTGGAAACTGTATTTTCAATCAGATTCAGCATCTCAGAGAGGCAATCGGACATATGATCAACCGCCACATTTACATCCTTTACAATCGTGGAAATGGACTCTACCGTATCTCCGGTCTGGTTTGCAAGGTTTCCGATTTCCTCCGCAACAACTGCAAAGCCTCGTCCTGCTTCTCCGGCACGCGCAGCCTCAATGGATGCATTCAACGCCAACAGGTTCGTCTGGTTTGCAATGGAATTAATCTCTTCGGTCAGCTCGTTGATGCGATGAACTGCTTTGGAATCTTCAATGGCAGCTTCGGATTTTACACGCACACTTTCAAAGATCTGTGTGGTAATACGTCCGGACTCCTGCGCCTGTGCGGCAATCGCCGTTGCCTTTTTCTGAATTTCGGCTGCAGTACTTGCACCGTCACCCGCACGGTTGTTGATATCCTCAGCGGTCTCTGCAATCGCGGTAATATTTGCCGCAATCGTCTGGGTCGTAGCCGTTGTCTCCTGCATACTTGCAGCCAGCTCCTGACTGGTTGCAGAGTTCATGGAGGTACTGTCTGACACATCTCCCATCGTGGACTGAAGCTTGGAAGCCTTTCCATGCAAATCTATGGAAGAACTGTCAAGCTTTCCGACAATATCCTGCAGTTCCTCCTTCATCTGACGTACCGAACGCGTAATCTCACCGAACTCGTCACGCCGATGCATAATCTTTGTAACAACCGCACTCGTATTGGACTGCAGATCAAAGCCTGCAACCTTCTGAATTTCCTTCTCAATAATCTGAACCGGTTTGATGACTGTTCCGACAATGAGATAAGCAATGATTGCTATGATGATCAAAACCACACCGTAAATCAAAATAGAATACTTGACAAAGTTTCCGATCACCTCGGCTGTAACATCCTTTTTGTCCATAACGGCTGCCACTACCCGCTCATCCTGTGTCACCGCATAGGCCGCAAATCTTGTGATTCCGTCAATCGTGTATTCGGCGGAGCCCGCATCTATCGTCTCACCTGCCTGAAGTCTTGCAACCACCTGCTGCAATGCCGAACTCTTTGTCTCATTTCCGACACGGCTGGGATCCTTTCCATGGAAAACAACCATTCCATCCTTATCAACAACAATCAGGTAACTGGACGCAACTCCGGCAACCTCAACCCCCTCCAGTGCTTCCTTCAGGTCAACATTTGGATTTTCATCCAATAATTTCCGATATCCCTCTGCAACGTCCGTCATACATTCCCGCATGGTTTCTTCCTGATCTCCGCGGAAAATGACAATAGAGATAATCTCACCCGCAGCCGCAATGACAATCATCGCGATCAGTACCAGCAGCGCTACCGTCTGCTTTACCGATTTAAAGCCCGTCAGTCTTCCGCCGGGTGAATTGTTGGATACATTTTGATTTGCCATTCTCTTGTCCTCCTTAATATAGCTGTAACCTGTTCTTTATTCATTGGTTTTTAGAAACATATTTAAAAATCGCTCAACAAACTACTTCCAAATTGAGCTACAAAAACACCTACACCAGTGATTATACTATCAATTCCCGCTTCATGTCAATCTAATCTTTCATAAATAATCCGCATTTTTAGGTACTTTTCATGGCACGGGGAAACAACCGAAATGCATTTTCCATCGTCTCCTGCTCCACCTGCTGCACCGAACAGCCCAGCAGCTCCGCTATGGCCGCTGCCACATAGGAAATATTCGTGGATACGTTTCGACTGCCCCGGTATGGCTCAGGCGCCATATAAGGACAGTCTGTTTCCAGCACAATATGAGAAAGTCCGAGCGCCGCTACCGTATCCTTCAGCTTGCGCGCATTCTTAAAGGTAATCACTCCACCGACTCCGATATAGAAGCCCATTTTCACAAATTCCTCCGCAAGCTCCTTCGAATAGGAATAGCAGTGCACGACTCCGCCGATCTGCTCCGCATGCTGCTCCTTCATCAGCCGGAGGGTGTCCTCTGCGGCTTCCCGGGAGTGTATGATCACCGGCAGTCCAACTTCGCGCGCCAGCACAAGCTGAGCTTCAAATACCTCCTGCTGTCTCTGCCGCACGGTCTCCTCCTTCTCCCAGTGATAATCGAGACCAATTTCACCGATGGCTACCGTTTTTTTCCATGCCGCATGCTTCTTAAGCCAGCTACAGACGTTTTCATTCCAGTCCTCAATATTGCCCGGATGGATGCCGATTGCTGCATAGACGTGTTCATATTTTTCCGCCAGCCCTATGCTGTCCACACACCCCGCAAAGGCTGCGCCCACATTTACGACACGGCAGATACCCTGCTGCGGCATCGCCGCAAGCAGGGTATCCCGGTCCTCCTGATAGCTTTCGTCATCATAATGTGCATGTGTTTCAAAGATCATGGCTTTCTCCATCAACAAATTTCTGCTCCGGCAGGCATGTCCTTTTCCGGCACGATTAACGACAATGTCCCGTTCTCATCCTCCGCGCACAACAGCATGCCCTCCGATAACACACCCGCCAGTTTGGCAGGCTTTAGATTTACCAGCACCATAACCTTCTTGCCCACCATCTCCTCAGGAGAATATTCTTTACGGATGCCGGAGACAATCTGTTTTACCTGACTTCCGATACGAACCTGTGAGCAAAGGAGCTTTTTCGATTTCTCCACCGCCTTGCATTCGATGATCTCTCCCACCTGAAACTGCATTTTCATGAAGTCGTCAAAGGTAATCTCATCCTTTGCCTCAAGATCGATGACTGACTCTTCCTTTGCCGAATCCTCTTCCGGCATACGCAAACCAAGCGCTCTCTGCTCCGCCTCGAATTCTGCCTTCTGAGCCGCCCGAATTTCTTCTACCTTTGGCATTACTTCCTTGATATCCAGACGCGCAAACAGGATGTCCGCTTTTTCTGCCACTTTTGTCCCGCTTTCATACAGTCCGAACCGATTCAGATCGTCAAAGGCCCGTTCGGTCGCATTCAGCTGTTCCAATATTTTCTCCGAAGTCTCCGGCAGGAAACTGTGGAGCAGACTGGCACCGATTACGATCGACTCGGTCAGATTGTATAAAACCTCACTGAGTCGGTCTGCCTTTGCCTCATCCTTTGCCAAAATCCAGGGCTCTGTCTCGTCGATATACTTATTGCAGCGGCGGAACACCTGAAATACCTCTGTGATGGCATCCGCCACACGGAGTTCATCCATTTTGGCTGTCGCCTTATCTCTTGCGCCGGTCACGACTGCTTTCAGATCCTCATCTACCGGCTCCGTCACACCGGTGCTCTTTACCACACCGCCAAAATATTTATTGCTCATTGAGATCGTGCGACTTACCAGATTTCCGAGAATATTGGCAAGGTCTGAATTGAACCGCTCTACCACCAGCTCCCATGTGATGATCCCATCATTGTCAAACGGCATCTCATGGAGCACAAAGTACCGGGTAGCATCGACGCCGAACAAGTCTGCCATATCATCTGCATAGATGACATTTCCCTTTGACTTGCTCATTTTCTCACCACCCTGCAAGAGCCAGGGATGTCCAAAAACCTGCTTGGGCAGCGGCTCCCCGAGTGCCATTAGAAAAATAGGCCAGTAAATGGTGTGAAAGCGTATGATATCCTTTCCGATCAGATGCAGGTCTGCCGGCCAGTTTTTCTTATAAAGATCAGAATGATTTCCATCTCCGTCATAGCCCATCTTGGTAATGTAGTTTGACAAGGCATCCAGCCACACATATACCACATGCTTGTCATCAAAATCCACCGGAATGCCCCATGTAAAGGAGGTGCGGGATACACACAGATCCTGAAGACCCGGCAGCAGAAAATTATTCATCATCTCATTTTTGCGGGATACCGGCTGAATAAATTCCGGGTGGGTATTGATATGCTCAATCAAGCGGTCTGCATACTTGCTCATCTTAAAAAAGTATGCCTCCTCTTTTGCGGGCTGCACCTCCCGTCCGCAATCCGGACACTTTCCGTCCACCAGCTGGGACTCCGTCCAGAAGGATTCACAGGGGGTACAATAGAGTCCCTCATAGGCTCCTTTGTAGATATCACCCTGCTGATACAATTTCTTAAAAATCTTTTGTACCTGTTTCTCGTGATCCTCATCTGTGGTGCGGACAAAATTGTTGTAGGACGTATTCATCAGATCCCAAATCCGTTTTACCTCGCCTGCCACCTTGTCCACATATTCCTTCGGAGTAACTCCTGCCTCTTTGGCCTTTAACTCGATTTTCTGACCATGCTCATCCGTTCCGGTCTGAAAATAAACCTCATAGCCCTCCTGTCTTTTATAGCGGGCAATCGCATCTGCCAGTACAATCTCATAGGTATTCCCGATATGCGGCTTGCCGGATGTATAGGCAATCGCTGTTGTCATGTAAAATTTGCCTTTGCTGCTCATTGTGTCTCTCCTGTGTTTCCTTTATTTCGAAAAAGCCTTTTTTCCGATTATATGATCTAAGGGTCAAAAGGTCATGCCGACGTAGTCGGCATTGACTCTTTGTACAAGAAATCGTCTCGGAAAGCTGGCTTTCCGATCCGATTTTTTGTGCAAAGGGTTCACATCGTTTCACGATGTGAACCTTTTGATCCTTAAATCATTATATACGTTTCTATTTTTTTTTGCAAATATTTGTGGTAAACTCTATGAAAAACAAGTAACGATTAAGGAGATCAACCCTATGAAACATACCTTCTTATCATTCATTTTGACTTTCGGCATCTTAACTCTGACGGGCTGCGGATTAAACGATACCCCTGCTTCCGGTCAAAGAACTTCTGTTACGCAGCCCATGGACGACGCAACAGAGATTGATGCTCCCACCGAACCGAATGTGAATGCCGTTGAGCCGGAGGAGGCGGATACCGCTCTCGAGATTTCTTACGAAGCCTTCAGCAAAAGTGAAACCAATGAAAATGATGAGGAAACCTTTTTCTTTAACTATTTACGCCCTGTTGTCAAATATCCTGCACATCCACAGGTCGCAGAAAAGATCAATTCCTATTTTTCCGACAATCAGGATACCCGTCTTGCCGAGGCTGCGGATCAATATCTGATCTATGAATGCTCTTACTATACGAAACGCACAGACGGACAGATCATTTCTTTTGGCGGAGACTGCTTCACATATGAAGGTGATAACAATAACAGTTTCCGTTACATGGGTGTCACATTTGATGCCCTGACCGGCGAAGTGCTCACGCTGGACAGCATTGCCTCCGACCCGGACAAGCTGCACGACAGCGCCCGCTCCTATATTCTGAACCTGTTAGCTTCTCCCCGTTATCAGGACAGACTGCTGTACGAGCCGGACGAATGTGCCGAAATTGTAAATGACTATGTGCTGGCAGAGGGCTGCTGGTATGTCACCAATGCCGGGATTACCTTCTTTGCCAACAATAATGTACTGACCTACGATGAATTCAATCCTCTTTCGTTTACCGTGCCCTATCAAAAGCTAGACAGTCTGAAACCGGATTACAAATATACCGGTCCCTTTGAGATGGTGGGCTGTTTCGGCACGACACTCTCCGCTGACATCGACAACAACGGAGACATGGACGAGATCTATTATGATGCGTACTATGATGAAACTGACGGCTATGTCTACGCTACCCTGACTGTGAACGGAGAGGACTATTCTCATCTGTTCAATTCAGATGACTGCTGGCTCACGGATGGCGCCACCTATCATATGGAATATTATCTCATCGATTTAGACACCTCGGATGATTATATCGAGCTTGCCATCTTAGATAATGGTCCGAGTGACGACCCCGTAACCTACTTTTTCCGCTACAAGGACTTTGACCTGGAATACATGGGATATGTACCGGAGCTTGTCAGCAGCGCCAGCTTTTACTGGACAGGGGACGGAACCGTCTCCTGTCCTACGCCGATGAATCTGCTGATGACCCTCGACGTATCTGCCACCTATGAAGTGAAACACGACGAAATTTCCCTGATACAGGAAGACTGGTACGAAATTGACAGCTCCCGTCTGTCGGAGGAAATGCAAACCCACAATATCATGCAGTCTTTTTCCGCATATACCGAGGCCAGCAAACACTCATCCTCTGTAGAGCTTTCGCCTGAGGATGGTCCGGTTCGTTTTCTTGCCACAGACAACAAGCACTGGGTCAGATTTACCACCTCGGACGGAAGCACCTATTACCTCTATATGGTAGATTTCGTGATTCTGGATTCCGGACAGGAGGCTGCCGAGGTGTTTGAAAACCTTCCCATAGCCGGATAACCTGTCATCGAGGAGTGACCTTGTTCAGACACTGCATGATCCCCATATAAACCGCCCATGCCACCTGATTCTGATATTCCTCAGAGGACAACAGCGTTGCCTCCGCGTCATTGCTCAAAAAACCGCATTCCACGATCACCGTCGGCGATGCGGTTTTTTTCAGCAGGTAATAGCTCTCATTTGCCTTTGCCTCCCTGTGGTTTTCCGGGTCGAGATAGGTTTTCATGTTTTCCTGCAGGATCTCTGCAATCTGTTTTCCCTCCGCAGACTGCGCATAATAGAAGCACTGTGCGCCCCGGATCGACTCCTGTGTATAGCTGTTCTGATGAATGCTTACCACCAGCTGCGGCTGCGTCTTTTCTATCAGAGCCACCCGGTTTCGCATATCACAGACCTTCTGGTTCGAGGCCCCCGCATCTGCCAGACTCACATCGCTGTCCCTTGTCAGGACAACCGTCACATCGTTCTGCTCCAGCAGCACCTTGATTTTCTCTACGATCTGCAGATTAATGTCCTTCTCCTTTTCTCCATGTATCCCGATCTTGCCCGGATCACTTCCGCCATGTCCGGCATCCAGCACAATCAGATACTTGGTCTGCTCCACCTTCATATTGCTCACGGCAGCCGCACCCTTTTTGGACAGAATTGCGGCCGCTGCCAGTAACACGATCGCCATATACAGCTCTAATCTTTTTTTCACAAAAAATAACCTGCTTTCCTCAATGAATCATTTGTAGCGGCTACGCTACAATAATGTATATGAAAAAAACAGGAAAATCATACTTGCTTAATTTCATGATTTGAGGGACAAGAGGTCATGCCCCTCAAATCATTTCGTTTAATCCGTATATTTGATAATGGTATCCCAAATACTGTCCGTCTCAAAGCCCAGCTTCCAGAAGGAACAGCCTGCCAGCTGCTTACTTTTCATCAAATCCAGCTTGCGGGCAATGGATTCTGCGTCCTCCAGCCATACCTGATAAATCACGCCATCATTGACAAATTCGCCGTAATTTTGCCCGTATTCCTCGCTCCACGCATAGTCGGCTCCATTGATCTCCAGCCGCTTTTTGGCGGTCTCCATTCCGAGATTTTCAAATCCGATCACATACTGCACATCCGTCGCCTGGTCCGTCTCTTCCGAAGCCTCATCCGAATCATCCGATCCGTCGTCCGGCTCCTGCGCATCCTGCTCCCCTTCCGGTTCTGTGGTGTCCTGTGTCTCGGGAGTCAGTGACCACAATCTGGTATAGAACGGGCAGCCCAGAATGGTCTGATCCGCCGGTACCTCCAGCAGTGTATTCTCCACACCCTCGGTCACCCAGCCGATGGAGGCCACCGAGCCCACGCCGGAATCGACGCCGTAATGCTCGTCATACGCCATGATTACAATATAATCTGCAAAATTTGCCTGTTCTCTCCGATTATAAAATGCGGTGTACTCCGTCGGTACATAGTTGTCCACCGACAGGACAATTCCGTTATTCGCGCATTTTAAGGAAAACTCCCGGATAAACTGAATATACCCGTCCCCCACCTCAGAGGAGAGTGCCTCAAAGTCCAGATTGATTCCGTCCAGATTATACTGGATCGCCTGTGAGATCAATTGATTTTCCAGATTCTGCCGGGCGGAGGTGTGCGTCATCACATAGGTGGTATCCTCGGTCGTGGTGTTGTCCGTCAGATTGCTGACCAGCGCCCACACCTCGATGCCCTGCTGATGACAATAATTCACATAATCCATGGATGCAAGGGAGCCGATCTCGCCGCTGTTTCCCGTCAGATAAAACCACGTGGGTGATATCACATTGATACCCTTGGTATTCTGCAGCACATTTGCCACCTTGTTATTGGCATCCGCGGTAGTCACCTGATGCCATGCCATCTCTATGGTAAAATCCTTGGTAATATGTGTATACTCAGGCTCCTCAAATTCATTGCTCCGGGTCACGCTTACCGTCTTGCCGAGACACTTATTTTTGACATAGCCCACATATCCGTCTTCGGTGTACACCTTTGACCATTTCTCGCCGATATCCAGCACATCCACGATCTCTTCCTTTTCCACCTCGCGCAGAATCGGGCTCTTGATCCCGCCCTTTACGCGAAGCTCAGTCTTTCGTTTCACCGCAGCCGTGTCTGCCTCTCCCCACTCACTGGTAATCAGCACACGATTGGGCGACTCATAGACCTCATAGGTAAAATTGGTATGCCTTTGGACAAAATCCAGCGCCATATACATGGTATTGCTGTCGTTTCGGACAATCGTGTAATCCGCCGTCTGATTTTCTTTTCCGATCTGGTAGCGGTTGCCGCCGGACGGAACGGTAATCAGGTTGTCCGGCAGGGTATACAGCAGCAGATTTTCATTGGCGTCCCAATAAAACCGATCATTCAGCAGATCGTGTACGGTGTCATAATCCACATACACTTCTCCGTCCATGTAACGTGCGGATACGTCGAGAATTCTTTCGTTCATCACGATTGCCATCTGCTGCTCATTTATCAGTTCATCCTCATATGCCAAGCCGTAATATTCATACAGGTTCTGCCGTTCACTGGACGGTACATACTTTTGTATCGCCTTTGTCCCTGCAAGAATGACCGCAACCAGCAACAGCAGCAGGATGACGGCAACAATCAAGCCTGTTCTTTTCTTCTTCAATCTTTTGTCCTCCAATATTTTCTCTTCCTAGCATAAGACAAACGATGTGAAAATTCAAGGGAGAAACTTTCAGAAAACAATTGAAAAAGTTACTTTCTCAATGAATCACAACAATGAATCAGCGGTAAATCCATATAATCTTTATTGTAAGTCCCTCCCATTAATATGCACCAGGTACATAATATGGATTGTCTGGATCATAACCAGAGTTAAATTCATTGATTTTTTCAGAGATTTCTTGAATAATATCATTAAAATAATCGATACTTAAATCTGAAATTTTATCATTAAAATTATGTGATTTTTCGGGGAGGTTTTAATTAAAAATTTCGCTTGACACTTTCAGAGAAAGGTGGTATCTTGGTAAACACAGTTACAGAAGCTGTGAAAAACAAAAAAATTAGGAAACCGATATTTAGAGGATTATGAGATGAGGGAATGTTTATGCCCAAATCTCATCAGTATCTAAATATCGGTTTTTTTGTTGTGTTATTCTGCACCTTGAAAAGTTCATATCGCTCCGAAACTCAAAGGAGGAAATCCTATCCGGGGAAGCACTCGCCGGGACCTGCCGGACTGTACGGCAGCAGCGTGCCAAGGATGAGTGAAGGAGGAAATTTTAGAAACAAAAATTGTTTGAATATCAGAAATGGAGGAAATGCTTATGTTAAAAATCAATTACAAGAACCCTATGGAAAAGACATATCAGTACGAGTATGCGTTGTATATGCTGGTTTCAGATCTTTTTCAGACAGTTGTCTGCAACTCTATGTGCATTGACAGCTTGAAGCTTTATTACATGGATCTGGTAAAAGAGAACAGAAATACCGGAAATCCTTCTTATGAGAAACAGTATGTTGTGGAGGAGGAAATCCAGACGTTGATCGAAAAAGATGTCATTGGAAAGATTAAATTTCCGGGCATGCACGTCTGCCGCGCTGAGGTCACCGTCCGGACCAAAGAAGACGGTGCACACGTCTTTACATTCAGCGATGGAATTTATGGATTTTCCGTTTCTCTGAATATGAAGGAGAATGACAGGCCGGAAAAAATTGAGGTCGTGAATCTTTTGACGCAGGAAAGTGAATGTAAATTGGGGAGCGAGCGGCCGGAGCGGAAAGCTGCAGCATGACATGAACCTATAAAGCTGCATAAATAGTGGATTTTTATACAAAAAGGTATTTCAATTTTATAATTTCTTTTTCTCAATGCTCTTTAGAAAGGTTTTCTTTAGTTCCTGTGGCTTATAAAAGAATTGCGTTTCTGATTTACTCAAACGCTTCTCGTTTCTCTTAATCTTTAGCAATTCCATAGAACAAATAAAATCCGCCGCCTGCAACAGCCTATATCGTTGTGGCTCAGCCTTTCTAAATTCAACGTTCGTAAATTGTGTTGAAAATACAGCATTTAAAATTGCGCTAAGTTCATTCTGCCCGTTATCATAATACACAACAATTTTATCAAAATTCGCAAAAAAATTTCGATGTGCATTCATTGCAGTATTAATTATCCTGACCAATTTCCCCGACAAAGCAACCTTATCTACTGCTTCTTTTCTATCTACAGCAACTGTCAGATACGAAATGGGACACACATTGACAAAGTTTAGCATCTTATATATTAATTTTCTTCTTTCATCAATTGAATATCTTGCAAAGACGTCCTCTCTGCGAATTACCGGCCCGGTATGTATATACTCCACATCAAATCCGGCTTTTTTTATACTCTCCTCCAATTTTGCAACTTGCCGGTCTATATTATCATCTTGATTGTGGAAAACAAACGTTACCAAATAGTACGCAGGATGCTTTTTCACTTCTCCAAAGTCTCCTGATTCATCAATAAAAACACTTAGTTCTTTCATGTGTATTTCCCCTATATAAGAAATGGCGGGAAATTCTTCCCGCCCACGGTGGTCCAAAGAGCTTTCGCCCAGACCAAAAACTGTAATGCATTACAGCTTTTATTGTTCTTAAATCATACCATATCTATGCATAACTTGCAATCATTTTCTCAAATTCAGAAAAAAGGAAAATTTATAAACCGGATTTCCCGCTCTATTGATTCTCTGCATCTTGCTTTGTGTGCTGCACCGTTCCTGCCGGATGATGGGGCGGTGCATAAATGGAAGAAACCTTCAAAGGATTTCTGCCGATATTGATCACATTATGCCATGTGCCTGCCGGAACAAAAATGGTATCCCCTCCGCAAACGTTCTCCTGAAAATCCAGATACCGCTCACTTTTTCCCATTTTTACCAGCCCCATTCCCAGCTCGACCCGAATGATCTGATCCGTTTCGTTGTGGACTTCCAGACCGATATCCGAGCCAACCGGAATACACATAAGTGTCATTTGCGCGTAGCAGCCCGTCCAGAGAGCCGTTCGATAGTTGGTGTTTTGCGCGGCTTTTTGTGCGACATCTGCCACATATGGCTTGCCGCTATAATCCTTTTGCGATTCACTGTGATCCATGTACATATCATAACCTCTGTCATATTTTTACTATGATTTATGATATGAAACGACGGTGAAAATGTGCGAATCAATCATACAACGCTGCCCGCCGTAATGCGGTGTATGGTTTCCGGTTCCTTAAAATCAATTTCCCGTACTCTTATAATACCTCAAGCTAAATCTCCAGAACACATAGGCAAGAACATACAGCCCTACACCGACAACCGGAGAGATATACATCAGCCATTCGGGGTATGCCGCCATATCCGCCTTGCGCAGGAAAAACTGTGCGGGAAAGTAATTGACGAACGCAAACGGTACGACAAAAATCAAGATGGACTGAATGAACTTGTTATAGATACTCAGCGGGTAGATTGCAAATTTGCGCATGTTCCAGTAAAAAATCTCTTTTAGACTATTCGTTTCTACCACATAAAAACTGATAGCGGAGAAGAACAGGAACACCGCACCTTGAATCAGCACGCCGCCAATCACGATAACGATGTAATATATCGCCATGCCGAAATTCCACTGAATTCCTACCCGGTTTGCAGAGCTAATAAACAGAATAATTCCGAGCGCGCCGTGACCGAACGCCGCCAGCCAATCCGCTCCGCAAAGGACAAGCTGCGTCAGCAGTCCGCGCGGGCGCAGCATCACACGGTCAAAGTCGCCGTGCTTAATCCAATCGGAGAAGTCGCGCAGCGCCATAAAGAACACAATGAAAATGCCATAGGTAATGAAAATCAAGCTGAACAGGAACAGCAGCTCGTCAATGTTCCAATTGTTAATGGTGTCGAATTTCAGCAGGGCGAGGTACATTGCGATAATACCCGCTGCTTCCCGCAGGAAAACAGCCAAGGTGGCAATAACCGAATCAAGCTTATATTGGAAACGGGTTTTCAGTCCGGTTTTTGCATAGGCAAAGAACAGTAAAATAATATCCTTCATCGCTTAACCTCCCTGCACCACAAGCTTTTTAATACCCTTGCGCCAACTAAACTCGCCGATTCCGTAGAGAATCACAATCCATAGGAGCTGTCTTGCAAAGTTTATCAGAATGTCCCAGCCCTGCAATTCGCCGAGATAAAGCTGAACAGGCATGAAATAAATAGAATCAAACGGCGTGAACCGAATGACACTTCTCAGCCAGTCGGGCATAAACCACATCGGAATATACGCGCCCGCCAGGATATTGACAAAAACGTTTTTTATCGTAATGAAGCCCCAAACACTGAACAGCCAAAACGACCAGCTTTGCACAATGAAGCTAATTTGCCAGAGGACGATATAACCGAGTATCACGCTGACAAGGCAGAGCAAAACATTCAAAACACTTGACGGTGCGCTGAGATTTGCAAAGAACCCGGCAATGACCACCGTCGGCAGAAAATGAAACACCACATTAAACGCACCCTCGCCGACGTCCTCAAACAACATTCTCAGCTTAAAATTCACGGGCTTTAACAGCTCGTTGGCAATCGTGCCCTGCTTGATTTTGTCCTGCAAAAACATTTCGTTTTTATGGAAAGCGGAGCTTAATCCGAGCGAGATGATAAAGTTGGTGGTGACCATTGAAAAGGTCACGCCGTCTACCTCGCTCGCCCCGCTGTAAAGCGCCTTGTAAATGCTCCAGTACACCACGAACGAAAGCAGCGTGTTTAAGATGCCAAGCAGATAATCAAAGCGGTACGCCGTTTTGTTGCGGAATTTGATGACCGCAAATTGAAGATATGTACTCATAGTCACCTCAGTTCATCACGATTTTGCCCTCGTAGATGTCGCGGATAATCGCGTCTATCTCAGGCTCACGGATACTCACATCCTTGATGTTGTGCGTGTTCATCAACGCCGTCATCAAATCGTTCACGCTGACTTCATCCGTATTGAATGAAATCAGCTTTTTCATGGCGTTGTTCTCCACATCGGTAATCTCTGTGTCCGGCAAATCAAGCGTAATCGGCAGGCTCTCAAACTCCGCTTCGATGATACGCGAGGAAACATAGCCCTTCTTCACGTTTTCCAAGCTGCCGTCATAGAGCTTTTTGCCATCATCAATGATAATCAGGCGTTCGCAGGTCTTTTCGATATCCTGCATATCGTGTGTGGTGAAAATCATCGTGATGTTGTCGGTTCGGTTGAGCGTTTTGATAAATTTGCGGATTTTGTCCTTTCCGACGACGTCAATACCTATGGTCGGTTCGTCAAAAAATACAATCTTCGGTGAGTGCAGAAGCGCGGCGGCAATATCCGCGCGCATACGCTGACCGAGAGAAAGCTGACGGACAGGCTGGTTAATAAACTTGCCCATATCGAGCAGCTCCGTAAAACGCTCTAAATTTTCTTTATACTTTTTATCGGGGATTTTATAAATATGCTTGATAACCTCGTAGCTGTCGAGCGGCGATAAATCCCATGAAATCTGCGACTTCTGACCGAACACCACGCCGATATTTGCTACATATTCCTTGCGCTGCTTGTGCGGAACATAACCCGCTACGGTGATATCGCCGCTGTCGGGATAGAGAATGCCGGAAAGCATTTTGACGGTGGTGGATTTTCCCGCGCCGTTGGGTCCGATAAAGCCGACCATTTCCCCCTCTTCAATCGAAAAGCTTACGTCGTTGACTGCTTTTTTATACTCGTAGATTGGATGAAAAATATTCTTCACCGCGCCCTTAAAGCCTGTGCCGCGCTTGTGAATTTTAAACGTCTTGCACAGGTTGTTTACATCAATTATCGCTTCCATTGTTGCCCTCCTTGTAAAGCTCCCTGATGATTTCTTCTACGGTAGGTTTTTGAATTAATATATCACTCACTTTTCCGTGAGAAAGCAGGTAATCTGAAATGTCCTTTGAGCTGACCACGCTGTTGTCATAGTAGAGCGTAAGCATATTGTTGTCGATCTGGTATCGCTCAATTGGAAAGTCCTGCAAATCAGGCGGCGTGTCCTGAAATTGAAGCCGCATACAGTTTAGTCCGATATGCGACTTTTTCAGCCTGTCGAAGCTGCCGTTATACACGAGTTTGCCGCTGTCGATCAACACAACTCTGTCACAGATTTTTTCAAGCTCCTCTACATTGTGCGTGGTAAGAATGACGGTGATTTCCCGCTTGCTGACAATCTCTTGCAAAATTTTGCGTATGGTTTCCTTTGCCACCACATCAATTCCGATAAACGGCTCGTCCAGTATCAGCAAATCCGGTTGAAAGAGCAGTACTGCCGCAACCTCGGCTTTCATTCGCTGACCGAGCGAAAGCTGGCTGACGCGGTAATGAAGCTGTTCCTGTAAATCGAATTTAGGCAGGAGCTTTTTCAGACGCTGCCTGTATAAATCGGTGGAAATCCGGTAAATATTTTTAATCAACTCCATATTCAAATCCAACGACAAATCGTCCTGCAACAAGGAACTGCCATGCCCAAAGTGATAGTTGTAGCCGTCGGTGATTACCTGACCTGTCACCATGCCGATGTTTGATGCTTTCGTTTTTCTGTCGAAGGGATTTTCGCCGAATACTCTAATGTAACCGCTCGTCGGCAGGTACAGACCGCATATCAGCTTAATCAGCGTTGTTTTGCCTGCGCCGTTCGCACCAATCAACCCGACTGTTTCGCCCTTTGCGATATGCAGCGAAATATCATTTACGGCGGTAATACCGCTTGGAAAGGCTTTGGTTACGTTTTTCATGACAATCATTTGCTTCACCTGATTTTTATTTTACAACGATTTCGTTAAAAATCAATGCGCGTGGGATAAGCTGCCCCAAATCTGTGACAAACAGCGCCGCAGCATTCGCTGCGGCGCTGTCAACTATTCCGACGGAATCATAATATTAATACAAAACATTCCGTTCTCCTCGTAGATATCAACCATTCCGTCATATTTTTCGGTAATGGCTTTAATTTGCTTTACACCGTAGCCGTGCGTTTCGCTCTCTGCCTTTGTGGATCGCAAATCGGGATTTGTTTCAAGTACGGATTGGTCAATTTTATTTTTAACCGTAACGGTGTCGTAGCCGCGCTTTTTCTGAATGGACACATAGATAAATTTCTCAGCCGCGTGCATACTCGCTTCAACGGCATTGTCGAGCGCGTTGCTCAGCACCGCCGAAAAATCCACGCTGCCCATTTTGGCAAAAGGCAAGTTTTCGATTTCTGCCTTAAACTGAATACCATTCTGCTGTGCATATTCGAGCTTTGAGTTAATGATATAATTCAGCACAGAGTTGCCTGTTTGAATGTACGAATACACGCGGTTGAGGTTGTCGAGCACAACAGACAGATAGTCCTTCGCCTCGTCAATCTCACCGCTATTGAGGTGTGAGGCGATAACCAGAATATGGTTCTTCATATCATGCTTGAGACTGCGTGTGTTTTCATGCAGACGTTCAATTTCCTGCTGCTGATTGCGGCTGTTCTGATACTCTGCCTGCAAGGCGTCATACTGATATTGCAGGTCGAGATTCTTCGCCACCTCGGCGGTATAGTCCTTTTCAAGCTTTTCGTAGTCCTCTTTCAGCTTACTGTATCTGCTCATCTCATGTACCTCAATATCTTTTTCTTAACGCTCTCGCGGTTCGTCCTGCCAATCGGCAAAAGCTGATTGTTGCTCAACTTAATATCGTCGCCTTTTATAGCGAAAATATGCTGCTGATTGACAAGAAAGCCTTTGTGCGTTCTGATAAAACCTTTTGCTGAAAGCTCATTTTCAAGTGAGGTAATCGTTCTGCGGAATTTGAATTGATTGTCAATACAATATAAATTGATGTAGTTGGACTCCGACTCAAAGTAAAGGATATCCGCAAACGGAACCTTGAAAAAGCCCTCGTTGGTCTTGAAGCCGAAGTGTTCATTTCTTTTTTGCCACTCGCCCACAACGCTCTTAACGACGGAGCCGATTTCTTCGTCAAAATAGCTTTTTCGGATAAACCCAAAGGGATGATACCGAAACGACTGATACACAAGCGCGTCATGGCTCGTCACAAACACAAGTAAGGTATTGGCGCCGCTGTCCATCAAAAACTGCGCAATGTCCATTCCGCTCAGGCTCGGCATATCAATATCCAGAAACAGTACATCTATCGTGTTTTTCTTAATATGCTCGACCAATTCAAACGGCTTGTACGTTTTGAAAATCTCTGCCGGACAGTTAATGTCCGCAAATGCATTCTGCACCTTATTACAAATTTCATCAAGCACTCTTTTTTCGTCATCACATACCGCTGTCTGTATCATATCTTCCTCACAAATTCGTCTTTGAAAGCCCTGTGTTTTAGGTGTACCATAAGGCAGGCAACCGACCAAATGGTGTGGATAGGGCGTTGTATTTATCCATTATTATTTTCTGTTTCTGACATTAACCTATCAAAATCACTTTGATATAAACGATCTTGAATAACTCTGTATTTTTCAAATTCACTTTCAGCAAATGCTTTCGCTATGGCAGCAGTAACCTTGCCTTTATCTTCCAATATCTCTGCGTCATTAAAACGCAAAAAAGCGTCCAGCTTTGAAGCCCAATCCGCCATCGTCATTGGAATGTGTCTGCGAGCCTGTCGGGTAGCATAGTCAAGATACATTGTGACAATTTCATTTAATTCCTGCATTTCATCGGACGATAAATAATTCTTCGCTATTGATACATCTGCTTTGACAATTTTTCCTTTGGGAGCGCCCTTCCATACTGTCAGACCCATGTGTTCTTTCGTGTGATCTGCCCTGCCAACGATGATTTCTGCCGCAGTATTTCCGTGAACGGCATAGTGCATCTTATTTTGTACTGTTGCAAAGAAATCCTTTGTAATCTGACTATCTAAAGAGTAATCTACGGCAGTAGCATAAATATCGGTAATCTTTTGATAAAACCGTCTCTCGCTCGCTCTGATTTCCTGAATCTCGGAAATCAAGTGATCAAAGTAGTCCTCGTCAAATATCTGCCCGTTAATCAACCTGTCCTTATCAAGAACATATCCCTGTCTTGTAAAGGTATCGAGTATTTTTGTCGCCCATTGACGGAATTGAGTTGCTCTTTCGGAATTGGTGCGATATCCAACGGCGATGATTGCCGGTAAAGAATAAAACTTGTATTGATAGGTCTTACCATTGTCGGCAACTTGTGCAAATTTTGCATAAGTTGAATTTTTGTCCAATTCGCCGCTTTCATATATGTTCTTCAAATGCTTATTTACAACACTTCTGTCAATATCAAATAATTCGGAAATAGCCTTTTGTGTCAGCCATACCGTACCATCCTGTACACGGACTTCGATTCCTTCCTCGTGAGCGTCTTTTGTAAACACGAGAAAATCAACCGTACTGTTTCTGATTTGTATCTTCTTATCTTTCTGTTTCATATCTTATTCCTCTGTTTCATCAGTTTTATTCTTCGATCTGTTTTTATAAACGTTATACTGTTTTTTACACCTCGGACTGCAAAATTATTAGCTTAAGCCAACATGAATATTTATTCATTTCAATATTAATATTAGTTTGATATGGAATGTCCAACAATATCTTTTGCCCCTAATTCCATGCAAGAAAAACTCCTGTCTTCTTTTGAATAAATAACGGCTTTTCTTCTGAAATGATTTCCCGTAAATATTTCTTTAGCCGTGACTCATTTTTTACTGTTATTTGATGAATGTCCCCCGGCAATGATCTGAGATAATTGTACACCGCCATGGGATTTGGCACAAGCAAATCATTCTTCTGCTCGAAAACCTTTACATGGGAAAAATACGGTATCAACTGGTCTTGCCCGTTTTCAAGGCAAAATCCCTCCGACATCCATACCGGTGCTCCCGCCTGCTGATCAAATGTTGCCATGAGTTCAAAAATTTCTCTCATATGATTGCGTCCTACTGTGGAGGCCAAAAATCTTCCGCCATCCTCCAGCAGCCCCGCCATTGTTTTTAACAGAACGACTCTGTCCTGGTCGGGAATATGATACAACATGTGATTGGCCATGATCCTATGATACGCCCCTTTCAAAGAAAGCTCGCAGGCATTCATCTCCCGATATGTAAATTTTATATTTCGCTTCTCAAAGTCATTTTTATAGGGCATAAGATTTTCCCTTGCAGCCGCAAGCATTGCCGCCGAGCCATCGAGCAGCATAACGTTTACGCCGCTTGGTATCTGTGCATACATAGCTGCCCATACTGCCGCATTTCCACACCCTACATCAAGCACCTTCATCCCCTCTGCCAATTCGAATTTCTGAAACAGCCACTCATACCAGCTTTCCTTCGAGGTACTATAGGCATGAATATTAATTCGCGACTCTAAATTATCGCTTTGAATATACTGCTTTTGAATCTCCTCTTTTCTGGATGACATTTGCATGATTTCCAGCATTTTTTCCCACTGATCATCTCCGGAAAGCTGTCTTATTTCTCTGACTACTTTTTGTACCTCATCAAGATGTACCATTTTTTCCTTGAGTAATTGCTCCTGCTTTTCAAAGGATAGCTTTTCATTTCCCTCATGCAGCATCCGTTTTATCTCATTTAAGTCAAAATCCAGATATTTCAACATTATGATTTTCTCTAAGTCACGAACGCTGCTTTCCCCAAATAATTTATAACCGCTCTCCGTCATTTTTTCCGGCCGGAGTAATCCTTTTTCCACATAATATCGAATCGTCTTATAGGATACTCCCGACATTTTTGCTAATTCCCCACTGGTAAAATAATCTTTCTTTGTACTCATATGAACATCTTCCTTTCTGATCGATTGCAGAAGCTGCAGCTTTCTATATGAATATGAAAAGCCCTGCCCTAAGGGCAGGGTCAAGTACAAATTTACAATTATTTTATTTCTTATCTGCACGCTCGTTTCCTTTGAATTCTTTTTCCACATAACAGTGCTCATATTTTCCGATGAGCTTATCTCCCTCAAAATCTAATTCTACAATATATGGCATCCAGTCAATGATCCTCAGAAAATCCTCACACCCAAAGCTGTCATCATAAAAATTTAGTATCGTGCTGAGTGCAGTTCCATGCGTTCCAACAACGATTGATTTATTTTCATTCTCGGCTAAAATCCGGCTGAGGGCTTCTATATTGCGGCTCTGCACCATTGCAAGAGATTCGCCGCCATCCTCGTGATAATTATGATCCGCCCAGCGTTTCTCAAACATCCCATAGTGATTACCATTTGTTCCCTTTTCTCGTTCTCTTAAACGCTCATCCGTATATATTTCTTTACCGAAAAACGCTGCCGTATCGGCAATCGTATCTATACTCCGTTTATACGGACTACAGTAAAATACATCCACATTGTTTCCTTTGAAAAACTCCAATACTATCTCTGAGTCTTTTTTCCCTTCTGCCGTCAAAGGTCTTGTTCGATCTTCCTCCCATGCATGCTCCGGCTGAGCATGACGCACAAAATATACTTTTGTCATATCGTTTTCCCTCCTACCTGTCGATCCATTGAATAAACGCAGTCTTATCCGAGCTGTTGTACCCGGCGTTCCGGTAAAAATTTAATGTGCTTTCTTCTTTTGCCCCCGTAAGCAGCTTTTTCAATTAATACAATTTATATTTTTCTTTTCAGCTCTCCCACCAGTTCATGCACCGTCGTACAGGGGCACATCTCTGATGGCTTTATTTTGCCTTCTCTTTTACACTGCTCCAGCTTCTCCTGTGCTATCTGAATTGCTTTTTCCTCGTCACCAGCTTTGCAGAGTTTTCCATACATCTGTTCATCGGCTTTGGAATACGTCTGTCCAGTCTTGTTTTCATATACTCGTCCAAAATCAGAACAGCAAGACCAAGAATCCCGAATTACCGGCATGGATCCGAAATATGCATACATCCATATTTCAAAACATGGATTGGACCAGCCCACCTGTATTCCTCCTATAATGTATTTGTGGTGGTTAGATACCTTTCAGCCAGAAAGGACTAACCATTCCGTTGCTTAAGCTGTATAATGAGTGGGCATTGGTGTGACGGTGTTCTCCTTGGACCCATTGGCGTCCGTAGTAAAGCCAGTCAGCCAGCCCTCCATTCGCAGCCGTTCGGTTTATGCAGGTTGGACTGCCCATGTGTACGTCCGCATGATACCCCAGGAGATT
>JAFUTQ010000069.1 GCA_017484135.1 Lachnospiraceae bacterium | reverse complement strand
TTGAGCTTGCTAATCCGTTCGCCGGTATCGCTCGTTGCGCTCTCTGTGACCGCGTCCTCTCTTACAACCGGGAGGCAAACGGCTATGAGTATCTGAAATGCCCTAACCGCTATTGCGAAAATCATGCGGTCGATTTTCATGTGTTCGAGGAGCGCGTGATCGGCGGCTTGTCTGATTGGCTCTCCGGCTATCGCATTGATTGGTCTGCTTCTCTGTCCGAGGACGTTGACGCTGTTTCCGCCGCTGAATCCGCAGTAACCTCCGCCGAAAAATCCCTTACGGCTCTCGAATCGCAGCTTGACCGCACCCACAATCTGCTTGAACAGGGTGTTTACTCCACGGAGACGTTTTTAGACCGCTCCCGCGTCCTTACCGAGCGCATAGCAACCGCCCGCGAAAATCTGTTAAAGCTGCAAGATTCACTTGTCAATGTGCGTAGCCGTGAGGCTAATCGTAAAAATCTTGTTCCGAATGTGGAAAAGCTGATTGATGTTTACTGGGAGCTGCCGTCCGCGTCCGCAAAAAATGAAATGTTGAAAGAGGTGTTAGACCGGGTAGAGTATCGCCGGGAAAGGAAAGGTCGTAAGGGTGGTCCTAAAGACGACTTCGAGCTAAAGCTGTTTCCAAAATTGCCTCCGCTCTCTGAGTAAAAATGTTTGGGTGCTTCAGTCGCCCTATCATATAGGAAATCCGATATATACCGTGTCATACTTCTCGAAGTCAGCGACTTTTCCCATCACTGGAACATCCTTTTTTCCGAATTTCTCCTTATTGCATCTCGACAGAGGATTCGTCCATCTGATATCAGCCACTGTATATGGCTGTTCCGGTACGATTTCAAAAATATCGGCTCCTATCTCCGAAGCAAATCCCTCTGCAACTCTTTTTGTTGTTCCCTCTGCGCTGAAATAAGCTACCAGTGTACTCATGTCTGCTCCTCCAAAATACTTACTGCATTTCTCACGCAATCATCGCACTCGCAGAGCGCCACGCCAGTATCTCGGCCTTTCAGATCCTTACATATAGACGCTCCACATTTCTCCGTGAATGCCTTATGCAATGCTGCTGCATCTCGAAGTATCGGTCTGCCTTCATATTTCTCTATGCCAAGGATAATCTCTGCCGCACACAGAGCGCCACAGGTTGCCTCCATGCACCCCATCCCGACACCATATGCCGCACCGATACGATTCAAATCCTCCTCTGCAAGCGGAAGTTCCTCTGCGAATGCACACAACACAGCCTGACAACAATTATGGCCATTATGTTTAAGCTCTACTGCTTTTTCTCTTCTGTCCATGACTGTATTTACTCCTCATCGAGTCTTTCTACCTTGAAGATGACAGGTCTGGTGCCGTCTGAGCAGCAGCATATCATCTCATTTTCCTTCTTCATCCACCCCTTCATAATGGAACCGCCTTGGAGTCCGGTATAAATATATCTGCTTATAGCATCCCATGCTTCAGAGCAATGCGGCATTTTCGGACCGCCAGCCACGGTATCGGGATCTGCATCAGTCTTAACCAATGTATTTAACCCACCATGCCAGAAATGATCGTTTTCATCATCCCGGCAGAAAATAAATTCATCACCTACGTTATAACAGGGACAGACTCCCGACTTCGGATCCATACAGTACTGCTCCTGCAATTCCGGATACAGTTTCTTGTCGATTACTGTCACTTTCACTTTATGCGTCATCGCAATCCTCCTTGTGATATGAACTATTATTTCTCCGCTTCTTTATACATATTTCCGCAATTTGTCATTAGCCAGTGCGGATTTACATTATACAGTTCACAGAACTTCATAATCAGCTCCGTAGATGGGAAGGTCACATCCTCCTCATAGTTCTTCCATGTAGAAGGAGCAATTCCCAACGATTTCGCCATTTTGTTCATGGAAAGATCTGCTTCCTCTCGGACACATCCCATCCTCATTCCAAAAGAAAACCCAGGTGTAGGCGAATCCTCATCTTCATCTGGAAAAGCCTGTGCTTCCTCCATAAATTTTGCCTGTTTTATAATATCCTGCAAAGGATCCTTTCTACTGAGTATTTCCTCTAACGTCTTTTTGTTTAAAGGCCTTGCTGATTTAACACTTTTCTTCATAGATCGTCCTCACCCACGTCTGAAAAAAGCCCTTTACCCTGCCAGTCGCTCCTTTAGCAGCGTGTTCCTCTTCGTAACCGTCACATTCTTAACTGCATAGGCAAGAGCTTTCTTTGTTCCCACAATCACAAGCACTTTCTTTGCCCTGGTAATCCCTGTATATATCAGATTTCTCTGGAGCATGACAAAATGATTCATCATTATGGGCATTACCACAATGGGATACTCAGATCCCTGCGCCTTGTGGATCGTTGTGGCATATGCATGAACAAGCTCATCCAGCTCCGTCACATCATATTCGATGCTCCTGTTATCAAAATTCACAATCAGCGTCCTGTCCGTCTCATTCACGGACTCAATAATGCCTATGTCCCCGTTAAAGACTTCCTTGTCGTAATTATTCTTGATCTGCATCACCTTATCATCCGCACGGAAAGCATAACCGCTTCGCCGCAGACACTCCTTTGGCATTGTAACTTTCCCTCTGCCCCGCATGAAAATATCGTGCTCCGGCGGATTCAGTGCTTCCTGCAATGCAAGATTTAGGTTCGTTGCTCCGACAACTCCCCTTTGCATAGGAGTCAGCACCTGAATCTGTGACGGCTCAACATGATAGTAATTCGGCAGGTTCTCCTGCACCAGCTTCACGATCTGCGGCACGGATGCATCCGCATCCTCGTTCTCCATAAAGAAGCAGTCCGTGTTCTTCCCATTGCTAATATCCGGCATCTTGCCCTCGTTGATACGGTGGGCGTTCATGATAATGCGGCTCGTCTGTGCCTGTCTGAATATCCTTGTAAGCCTGACTACCGGGAAGGCTCCCGAATCTATGATATCTCTCAGGACATTTCCCGCTCCTACACTTGGTAACTGGTCTATATCTCCTACCATAACAAGACGCATAGTCGGCGGTATCGCTTTCAGCAGAGAATTCATCAACACGATATCAATCATGGAACACTCATCCACGATCAAGACATCTCCCTCCAGCGGATTCTCCTCATTTCTCTGATAACCCTCCGGCGGCTTACACTCCAGAAGCCTGTGTATGGTCTTGGCTTCCAGTCCGGTAGCTTCCGTCATACGCTTGGCGGCGCGACCTGTGGGAGCCGCAAGAAGTATCTTTAGCCCATAAGCCCTGTATGCGGATATGATCCCGTGGGTAGTGGTGGTTTTACCCGTGCCGGGGCCACCTGTCAATACCATCACCTTGGCGGTAGCGGCGCACCGTATGGCATCAGCCTGTATGTCATCGTATTCCATGCCGGTCTTTGCCTGGATTGCTTCAATGTCCACGGAAAGGGCAGCATTTCCGGTACTCTTCCTCGCTTCCATAAGCCTCGTGTACAGCTTATCTCCGGCAGGTGACGAAGCAAGTTTTTTCAGCTTTCCTGCCACACCCACCTCTGCATAGAAAAATGGCGGCAGATATACCGGGATAACTCTGTTGCCATCCTCGTCCATACGGACTATATTTTTTTCAAGGATCAGCTCTTCCTTCTGGAGCATATCGTCCATCGTCATAATGACTGTTTCCGGAGTAGCTTCCAGCAATTCTGATGCCTTATCCACAAGCTGCTGCTTTTCAGCATATACATGACCCTCATTAGATAATTCCGAGAGTGTGTACATAAGCCCGCTCCGCAAACGCACATAAGACTCAAGCCCGAATCCCAATTTCATAGCTATCTGATCAGCAGTCTTAAAGCCTATCCCCCAGATATCATCCGCAAGCTTGTATGGATTCTCCTTCATCACGGAGATACTGTCATTCCCATATTGCTTGTATATCTTAGCCGCATAGGAGGTAGACACCTGATGATCCTGCAAAAAGAGCATGATGTTCTTGACCTCTTTCTGCTTCTCCCAAGACTCGGCTATCATTTGGACACGTTTTTTCCCTATGCCCTCTATCTCTATCAGAACTTCAACATTGTCCTCTATCACGGTAAATGTATCTGTCCCGTATTTCTGAACGATCTTCTTTGCAAACTTCGGACCGACTCCCTTGATAAGACCGGAGCCAAGGTACTTCTCCATGCCGTAAACCGTGGCAGGAAGAGTCTCCTCCCAATTCTCAGCTACGAACTGCTTGCCATATTTGGCATCCACCTTCCAGTTACCCTCACATACAAGGACGGAGCCAACATTCGCAGCTATCATATTGCCGATAACCGGCACCAATTCACTGTAATCCTTAACCCGGCATTTCAACACTGAATATCCGTTTTCCGGGTTCTGATATGTAATTCTCTCGACCACGCACCGGATCTTCTGCACAACCTATATCTCCTCGTCATTTACTTTCTCCACTTCTGGACCGACGGTCCAAAAGTTATCCTCAAAACTGTATCTTAAATTCCACCTTGATTGGATCCTTCACAAACCGGGCAAAGGTCTCTCCGTCAGAAGGTTTTCCCACAATACTTCCATA
>JAFUTQ010000008.1 GCA_017484135.1 Lachnospiraceae bacterium | reverse complement strand
GGTGACCTGCCCAAGCTGCGGCGGGTCGGCGGATGTTTACCGCACGAACATCTGCCCCTACTGCGGAACCGTTCTGGTCTACGGTGGAATGAACTGGAAGCTCTGCTCCTCCGCAGGGAGAGAGGCGGGATACTGATTGTGATAAGCCGTGCGCGGCCTCTAAATCATCGCGAAGCGATACCTTATTCGACAAACTGAGCTCCCATGCGGTCTTGAACCGCCCCATTTTGTACGGACAGCACAAAAAGCCGCCTATGGCAAAATGAATTAAGCACTGAACTGGCTCCGCAACTCAAGTGGAGTCAGTTTTGTATTCAGTTGAATACGCTGATGATTGTAGAAATGAATGTAGTCGTCAATCAGCCGCCGAGCTTCGGAAAAGGTCTTGATCTTTGTCCTGTAAATACACTCCGTTTTGAGAATGGAGAAGAAGTTTTCAGCTAAAGCATTGTCATATGGATTGCCGCGTCTTGACATTGACGGCGTTATGTGGTATGATTGGGTTAGCTTAAAATACTCTTGGGAAGTGTATTGAAAGCCTTGGTCACTGTGGAGCTGCAGCTCCGCAGTGACTTTCTCTTTTCTCTTTGCGGCTCTGATCGTGTTCAACACCAGATTGATGTTCTGTACCGTCGAGGTTTTGTAAGCCACAATGCTGCGATCGTACAGGTCACGAATGATCGACAGATACAGGAATCCCTGCCCTGTTTTGATGTAGGAGATGTCGGTTACCCACTTCTGGTTCGGTCTGTCGGCATGAAAGTCTCTGTTCAGCAGGTTTTCATACCGGTGCAGCGCCTGACTGTAATGGCAGTATCTTCTGCGTCTGACGACTGACAAAAGGCTGTATTTGTTCATGACGCGCAGAATCGTCTTGGGATTGTGATGCACGCCTCTGCGCTCCAACCAGATGCCGACACGGCGATATCCATAGGTTTGCTTTGTCTCAGCCTGACATTCACAGATCAGCTCCGAGAGCTCCAGATCTTTTGCAGGCTTGTCCATTCGCTTGACAAAGTCATAGTATCCGCTGCGAGATACCTCGAAGAAGCGGCACATCTCGCTGATACTGTATTTTCCCTTATGCCGATAGATCACCAGATATTTGACAGCCGGTCTCACTTCCTTTCTGTAAGCGAGAGAAAATCCCGCATCAGCTCATTTTCCATTTCGAGTGCTTTGATCTTTGCTTCCTGCCGAGCAACGACATAGCGTAATTCGGATAGTTTGTCTGTGGCAGGATTCAGTGTCCGTGTGACAGGGCGTCCTTTCTTCCGGACAGGTATACCCGCAGCCAATTTTCTTTCCTTCTTATGCACCCTTTTGAAGAATCCTTTGACCTGTTCCTTTGTGAATCCAAAATGTTCCGCGATCTCCCTGTGCGTTGCTCCTTGGGCTTTCAGTTCCAATATCTCTTTTTCATGCTCTTGAATGTGTCGATATCCTCTTGCCATAATAATGCACCTCCTATGGCTTCTATTATACCATAGGAGGTGCTTTTTGTCACTGTCCGTTTTTACTGGTTCGGTTCATGGTGAGGGGGATTTTTTGTTATTCGTAGTCAAATCCAATCAATTTCCGGAATGTAGCTGCGTTCTCACAATTCGGATCAATACCGTTTTCGATATCCGGTATAAACTGCATCATCTGCCAGACCTCC
>JAFUTQ010000068.1 GCA_017484135.1 Lachnospiraceae bacterium | reverse complement strand
TGTCCGGATCGACCCGGAGCAAGCTTCTCCTCCGGATGAGCTGAAAGACGCCGACGACTCCAAAGCCCAGGCAGACGGCAATGGGGACAAGTCCCAGCCAATCTGTGATCGTGTATAAGGTCATATGTACGCCCGTAAGATGATGAAACCAAAGGTTGAACGCCGCAAAGCCGACCTTTGTTCCGGTTGGACCCGCCGCCTGCACGTCAACGCTTCTGATCAGCGCCGTCCACAGCAGAAATGCCAGCAGGAACCAGATTCCCATCCACAAGTGCTTCTGTTTGTTTTGCTTCATCTTCATTCAGCCCTTTCTGTCTGCACATCTGACGGAATCCATGATATCGAAGCTCTGTGAATCTCACAAGAAACGGGCTTTCACATCCGTGATACGATGCGTGTCATGACTGATTCAACGGTGGATATACATCCTTTTCCTGTGTTATCCCTGCTTTTTGTGCCAGTCCCTCACATAGCGCTTTGTCCGCCCAGCTCCAGCCGCATGAGCACGACCTCCTGCCAGCCGGTCAATCGGGAACGGAAGCCCTTTGGGTTTCTGCCATATTCTACAAATCCCACGCTCTCATACAGGGCTATGGCGGATCTGTTCTCTGCCACGACTTCCAGTTCCAGTTGGGCATATTCCGCTCTTTTTGCACATTCAATGCAGGCCTTAGTCAGTGCCCGTCCGACGCCGAGGCCCCAGTATGCCTTATCCACACTGATGCCAAACTCCGCACGATGACGGATCTTTTCCTTTCGGCCGACACAGGTAACACCTGCCGAGCCAACGATCGCGCCGTCAACAAACGCAAGGAGTTCGATTTCATCGGCACTGTCTGTCTTTCTCCGCAGCAGCTCCGCTTCGTCCTCAGCGGTATAGCTGTGCTCCTCCGGATATGTGAGTAGAAAATCCGTCTGTGCATGGGTGACGTTGAAGATATTGAGCAGCGCCTGCCCGTCCTCCGCCGTTCCGTTTCGGAGCGTGCAGGCTCTGCCGTCTTTCAGGGTAATGGTTTTATGATACTCCATCTTGTCCTTCCTTCTGTTCAAATGCCAGTTTTCAGGCGTTTCAAAGCGTCTGCGTTGTGCTCGGTGATCGCTCCCAGCTTCTCACAGCGCTCCATTTCCCTGCAGCTGCCGCATGTCTCCATTTGTTTCCCCATGGCGCACTGCCGAATGGGGCACAGGGAATCGCAATATGGCGTCTTAATCCCCGGAATCCTGCACCCTGAGCAATTGATCATTTCAACCGTAATCTCCACACCGTTCAGTTCAGACCACTCCCTGGCGACTCGTTGGCGCAGCGCATCATCATTGTTCAGGGTTGCAAGACGGGCTTCACACGCCTCACAGTTTAATCCGCAATAAGCAATATATTCATTCATATCCGATATCCTCCGCAGTGGTTTCACTTTTACTTTTCTGGTAAAAGACTAATCCATCCTCAACCTTTATGGTCCGATAGCCTAATCTTTTGTAAAAAGCATTTGTCCGCTCATTCCAACATGGGGTATCCAGATGAAAAGCGGCAGCCCATGGGAAATACTTTTCTATGCAATCCATCAAGCGAATTCCGTAACCTTTTCTATGATAGACGCTATCAATAAAGATCCTGCCAATGTATACGCTTTTTTCTGTTTCATCCGGGAATACGATGGCAGCCCCTACCAGATCGTGTTCTATCATTGCTTGATACAAATGCCGCTCCCGAGCCATTTGTTTATGCCATTCTACTGAATCAAATTCAGGCGGACAATCCCCCTTTACTCCGCCAACATATACATCTGTTTCGAAAGCTCTCACAGACATATCTACGATTTTTTCTACCTGGTTTGCTTCTGCTTTGACAATATACATCCCACTTCTCCTGCTCTTTTATAACTTGTATTCCATTTGGACATCATAGGGCTCCGCAAATCGTTCTTTGTTAATCTATGTACACGGATCATACAG
>JAFUTQ010000067.1 GCA_017484135.1 Lachnospiraceae bacterium | reverse complement strand
ATACCTTGTATCAGTGCGCCCATTTTTCCTCCGGTTCTAATCCAAGCAGAACACAGCCTGTATTCTCATCCAGGAAATCCTGTATGACAGGATTTCCACCTTATTGGAATCAGAATTGCGAACTTGTTTCGCAATTACCTATCTCTTTATAAAATCTAACCTGATCTGCCAATTCCGAATAATACATCCCATCCGCAGTTTGACTTCTGAAATCGTGCATCAGCCTGCCGATCGGACTATCCGCAGTATAACTGCCGTTGACATAGACAATGTGGTTGCCGTCGCCAAAATCCGCTCCTGTCTCCTTAAATACACGGTCTGCATGATAGATGGGCAATCCGGCTCCTACAACATCGTTTCGTGTGATGAAAATGACGTAGGATTCGTTCAGATCGGAAAATTTATCTCCCGCCTTCAACATTCTGATATCAAGCATTGCGCTGTTGAATCTTGCCCGATGCACATCCGCGCCCGAATCACTTTGCTGCACTTCGATATCGTATGTCCGCCCACCGTAATCCTTGGCGTATACGTCAAGTCTTATCCCGCGACCACCCACAAGGGGGTTTTTCATTTCCTTCTGGACTTCATGTTTCTCGACCCTGATCACTTCCATATCGTCCCGTTTGAGGACAATATTTAGCAGGAGCTCCGTTGCCTTGATGTTTTCATCAAATGCCATTGTCATAAAATCATCGTCCAGAAGACATAGTTCATCCAGAATCCGGAGGGTTTCTTCCTTATATTGTATCGTTTCTGCCATTCATCAACCGTTCCTTTCCCCATTATAATACTACCAATCCTTGCTTTTTTCAATGAAAAGCGGTAATTCAGAGCCATAAATCTCTTTCAGTGCTTCCGGTAAAAAAAACACACCGATTGTGTCTGTGATGGTTATGATAAAATAATCTTTTTTATTTCTTAAAACGCTTTTGCAGTTATTATCACAAAATATAGATTTGTTCAAATCATACTCAAATAATTATCAATAGTGAAGATATAGGTTCGAAATTTCAAAAATATAATTCGAGTATGACTTAATTTTTTCTTTTGATGAAATCGAAACAGCCCCGTGTAGGGGCTGTTGTCTTTCCTCATTCATTCGGCATGACCTTCTGTCCCTCTCCCCTTCTGCCTCTCACATCATCGGCTGCCTTAAGAAATTTTTCAAACTCAAAATCCAGATTCTTTTTCGCCTCCGCCCGCTCTCTTTCCGTGATGCCATAGCCGTAGACGGAGAAGCTTTCCGGTGAGCCGGCAGGCAGATACTGATTCAGTGAGGAAAGCTCTGCCAATGCGTCGCTCTTCTCAAGTTCATAGTCGGCAAGGGCTTCTTCAATGGACAGGTCGGGATTAAAAAAATCCAAAAGCACATGGCCGATGGGAGAATCCGTGGATGGACGCAGGATTCCGTAAGCACAGGCATAGGGGGTGCTTTGTCTGGAGCTTTGCAAATCTTCGAAATAATCTCTCCCCATAATGTACAGGGCACAGCCGGTAAGCCCGTCAATGCGCAGAGGGATGAGAATCTGCGTGTTGTCCCCTTCGACCAGAAGTTCAAAAAGCGTTTCGCATTCCGCCATCGTAGGCTCATGGGCCGACTGAAACAGAGAGAGTCCGCTGCGCTCACAGTAGGCATCCAGAATCCATTTAATGCCCGTATATTTTTTTGCAGATAAATCAGCATCGTCAGATAGGACTCTTCGTCGTCAAAGACGGTATCGCCATGCTCCGAGAGGAAGTGTTCGATCATGAAACGAATATGCTTCCCAAACGCTTCCCGGTGATAGCATTCCGGGAAGAGTTGTTGAAGCTGCTTATAGTTCCGGCAGTAAACCGCGGCCTGAGGAAAGGTCTCAAGAAGGGTCTGTTCCTCCGCGCGGATCCGGTCAGCCAGATCCTTTTCATATTCTGCATAGTTCTGGATTCTGAATTTTTTCAGTTGCTCGGTTTGTTCGATATTTTTCATGAATGGTCTCCTTTGGCGACTGTATTTTTTACGAATAAAATATTTCGCTGTGCTATGCTTAGGAAGTTAAAAGGCGATAAAAACGCCGGATGTATGAAAAACACGACGCCGAACAAGTAGGTAATTGCGAAACAAGTTCGCAATTCTGATTCCAATAAGGTGGAAATCCTGTCATACAGGATTTCCTGGATGAGAATACAGGCTGTGTTCTGCTTGGATTAGAACCGGAGGAAAAATGGGCGCACTGATACAAGGTAT
>JAFUTQ010000007.1 GCA_017484135.1 Lachnospiraceae bacterium | reverse complement strand
ACCCGGTCGGCTGAAAGCTATGCAAATTCAGCAGTTGAGAAGGCTTTGTCAGATATGAAACAGGATCAGGAGCTTCAGCAGTATCTTTATTTCGTGGGAGATGCGCAGGGAAGTGTCCGGGCAGTCGGCGAGAGCAGTGGATCGAATGTTCGCCCGATGGAGGATTTTAGCCTTTAATTTTATTTTGGAAAGCAATGTGCTGCCGTTCTATCATATGTGGAACGGCAGTTTTTCGTGCGCAGGGGTGTGCAGGGAAGGATGAATAGTATGCTGGAGCGATTTTATCCCGGCGAGTATCTGGATTCCACATATGGGATCGATTTTGACCGATTATACCGGGAGGGATACCGGGGCATTATTTTTGATATTGACAATACACTGGTGCCGCACGGAGCACCGGCGGATGAACGGGCGCAGAAGCTGTTTGGACATCTGAAGGCTCTGGGATATTCCTGTATGCTTTTGTCCAACAACAAGGAGCCCCGGGTAAAGATGTTCAATGACAAGGTTCAGGTTTCTTATATTTATAAGGCTGGGAAGCCGTCTGTTCAAAACTATGTCAAAGCTATGGAACAGATGGGGACAGATACTTCGAATACATTGTTTGTGGGAGATCAGATTTTTACGGATGTCTATGGAGCCAATCGTGCAGGAATACGCACGATCCTGGTAAAACCCATTCACCCGAAGGAAGAAATACAGATTGTTTTGAAACGATATCTGGAAAAAATCGTATTATTTTTTTATCACAGAAAGCTTAAGCGAAAAGCGAAAAAACAGGAGGAAACCGGAAAATGAAAATCGGAATCGGAAATGATCACGCGGCGGTGGAATTAAAACAGATCATTCAAAGTTATCTGGAGGAGCTGGGACATGAGGTGGTCAATTATGGTACGGATGCGACGGAAAGCTGCAACTATCCCGAATACGGGGAAAAAGTAGGACGGGCCGTCGCTTCCGGAGAGGTGGACTGCGGGGTGCTGATCTGCGGCACCGGAGTAGGAATATCCATTGCAGCCAATAAGGTAAAAGGGGTGCGGGCGGCGGTGTGCTCGGATGTGACAACCGCGCGTTTGGTAAAGGAACACAACAATGCCAATATCATTGCGTTCGGTGCCAGAATTGTTGGCACCGAGCTGGCGAAGGACATTGTAAAAGCCTATCTGGATGCAACGTATCAGGGCGGAAGACACGATGCGCGGATCGCCATGATCCATGAGATTGAAAATCAGCTGTGAGCAGGGGCTGTACGATAAAAATGAAAGAGAAAGGAAAGTGCCAATGAAAGAAAAAAGAGGTCTGAGCCTGTATCAGAAAATGGTAGTCATCATGCTTCCGGTTATTTTACTGTTTAATCTGCTTTCGCTGTTTGTTACGATTTCACAAACCAGTCGTATCATGCAAAAAAACGCGGAATCCAGGCTGCAGGAGGTGTCATCGGGGGCATCCTATCAGATTTCCGCAAGCATGATGCGGGTACAGGGATTGATGGAACATGTCAAAACATCGGTGGAGCGTTCCTGCGATACGCCGGAGGAGATTCAGGACTATCTGTACAGCGTGGCGGATGCGTATCTGGACATTATCCCTGCCGGAATTTACGGTGGACTTGAAATCGGCACGTACATCGATAAAATGTGGCAGCCGGACGATCCGGACTGGGTCATGAAGGAGCGCCCATGGTATGTGGACGGGCTTACCAGAGATGAAGTTACCTTCGGCGAAATCTATCTGGATGCCAATACCGATGATTACATCGTATCCGCGTTCAGTAATATCCGGGATAACGGCGGATCGGGCGATGTGATCGGTGTGGTCTGTGCCGATATTGATCTGGGAGAAATCAAAGAGATCTTACTCAACAAAACGATTTTTACGGACGGTTATATCTATGGAGTCGACACTGTATCGGGAATGGTGTTTGGCAACCGTATGGATGCATCGCAGAACGGCGCTTATTTGTCAGAACTTAACGACAGTATCAGCAAACGTGCGCAGACATTGATTTCCTCGGAATCCTACGGAGTGGTTTCGCTTGAAAATGACATTTATGTGATGGCAAAGGAAGTCCCTAATACGAACTTCGTTTTAATCAGTGTTGTGGAAAAACAGGATGTTCTTTCCTCGTTGTCTTCCCTCAGAACGATCATTGCCGTAGTATCCGTTCTGAGCTCCGTTTTGCTGTGCGTGATCATTTATATTCTGTTGCGTGTGCAGTTAAGCCCCATCAGTAAGATCACGGGCATGATTGACAACATGCATGATCTGGATCTGACAAAACATACGGATATCCGCTCCGGCGATGAATTTGGTATCATGTCGGATAAGATTAACCGTTTTGAGGATGACCTGAGAGATATCATTCTTCGGATTGAGACGGCAATTGAGGCGGTGGATCACAAAGCGGATCAAAATGATACGGCAGCGACAAGGCTGAATTCGCTGGCGCAGAACCAAAGTGATTCCGTGCAGAAGCTGCAGGAGACGCTGCATGAAATGTCTGCGTCCGTAAAGGAGCTTGCGGACAATGCCAACCGTCTCAGCGGAGGGCTCTCCGATGCCAATACCGCGGTTTCCACGATGAATGCCTCGCTGGAGACGACGGTCGATCAGGTGCAGGAGGGACGTGCAATGATCGGAAATATGTCGCAGACCATGACTGAAATTTCAGATATTTCAGATAAATTGCAGAACGCTGTGGAAAATATGCGGCAGGGACTTGAGGGGATCAAAAACATGGTGGATGATATTAATTCCGTTGCATCCCAGACCAATATGTTGTCTCTGAATGCGTCCATTGAGGCTTCCAGAGCAGGAGAGGCAGGCAGAGGCTTTGCAGTGGTTGCAGATGAAATCCGTAACCTTGCCGACCAGACGGCACAATCTGCAGTCAACATTGTACAAACTACAAATATCATCGAAGCGCTGATGAATGATGTCAGCCATGCCGCGGCAGAAAGCAATGCGAAGATTAAAGACGGCAGCGAAGCCATGAATGGGACCAATAGTACCTTTGAGCGAATCAATGACAGTGTGGACGGCATCCGGGATGCCATTCATATCGTGACAGGGTCGCTTTCGCAGATTTCTGAGGTGGCGCAGGATATGGCAAAGCGCAGCGATGAGCAGGCACAAAATACAGGCAGTATTTTAAGTGACTGCGAGATGCTGCATGATATCGCGCAAAATGTCAGCGATGAGGGCGGCAATGTCGAAAATTCCGGCAAGGAGTTAAAGGAGCTTTCTGTGCAGCTCGGAGAGACGGTATCCGGCTTTAAGGTCTGAAGGTATAATATGGGAGAAGGGCAAGCGGTCATGCCGACAGAGTCGGCATAGACCCTTTTGCACAAGAAATCGTTTCGGAAAGCAGGCTTTCCGAAGCGATTTTTTGTGCAAAGCGATGACGTTAAAAACAAAAAAGGGCTTGAAAATTCATATTATATATTATAGAATGGAACAAGCGGTTTACACAATCAAAGTGTAAATTTTTCCCAAAACACAAATTTTAGGAGGAATTATCGAATGATTTCAGCAGGAGATTTCAGAAACGGAGTTACCATTGAGCTCGAGGGTAATATTTATCAGATCATTGAATTTCAGCATGTAAAACCGGGCAAGGGTGCTGCGTTTGTTCGGACAAAGTTAAAAAATATCAAAAATGGCGGCGTTGTAGAGAAAACCTTCCGTCCTACGGAGAAGTGCCCCCAGGCCCGGATTGACCGGAAGGATATGCAGTATCTGTATAACGACGGAGATTTGTATTATTTCATGGACGTTGAAAATTATGAGCAGATTGCGTTGGATGCGGCAACCATTGGCGATACGCTGAAGTTTGTAAAAGAAAATGAGATGTGTAAGGTGTGCTCTCATAACGGCAATGTATTTGCCGTAGAGGCTCCGCTGTTTGTTGAATTGGAGATTACGGAGACAGAGCCGGGCTTTAAGGGCGATACGGCAACCGGAGCAACGAAGCCCGCAGTCGTAGAGACCGGAGCTACGGTATATGTTCCGCTGTTTGTCGAGCAGGGAGACGTAATCAAGATTGATACCAGAACCGGAGAGTATCTGTCCAGAGTATAAAGCTTTTTATGGTAAGAACGTGATTCAAAGCTGCCGCATAAGAGAAGTTGCGGCAGCTTTTTATGCGCAGGGGCGCACAAGGAAATATTTCGGCTGTCGCCGAATGCGCCCCGCGCGGCGAGTTGGGGAGAAGAGTCTCCCCAACTCGATTAGAGCAGGGTTGTGCAAAGGCAGCTGTTGCTTGTGGCATCAGACGCATCCCGTGCGGCGAGTTGGGAGTGTGATTGATGAAAGGCGAAGGAAAAAAGAAGCGGACAGTTAAAATGATCGTTGTATGTTATCCGGTACTGTTGTTTTACGTGACTGCTTTTATGACTTACAATCCGTTTGTGCGCACCGACTGGCTTGCACAGCTGTTGAATATACTGCTGCTGGAGGCTGCAACGATG
Organism: Lachnospiraceae bacterium; assembly: GCA_017484135.1. Lineage (GTDB taxonomy): Bacteria > Bacillota > Clostridia > Lachnospirales > Lachnospiraceae > Roseburia_C. The sequence goes on along the minus strand of JAFUTQ010000007.1, from coordinate 40,379 downwards.
TTTCTTCTTGCATTTTGCGGCAGTGCGGTTGTGGCATTGCGGATTTTGACAGGCACTGCGCTTTTGGTGTCGTTGCTCAATTCCTATGTGCTGTTGTTTCGGGGATCGCCGCTGGTCCCGTGGGATCTCTGGTCGATACAGACGGCATGGAGCGTGGCGGGAAGATTTCGTTATGTGCCGAATATGCAGCAGATTGTATGCACCTTGCTGTTGCTTACGATGTTTGCGGGAGCCGGATGGTTAAAATGGCGCATGGAAAGAACTGAATGGAAAAAACGGGTTGTTACAGGTCTGACAGCGATTTTTGTTATTTGCGGGATTACTGCGGCTGTGCAAAATGAGGAACTGGCGTCCCGGCTGAAGCTGTATCCCTTTTTGTTTACCCCGACTGCGATGTATGAGAGAAACGGTTTTTGTGTCACGTATCTGATGGACATGCAGTATCTGGCCATCCACAGACCGGAGGGCTATTCGGTGGAGCTTGCAGAGCAAATTTTAAGTGATGCGGCGCAGATGGATACGCAGGAATTGACACAGAGACCGACGGTGATTGTGATGATGGATGAGGCCTTTTCTGACCCGGCAGTTCTGGGAGAGCTACAGACAGACCGGGATTACATGCCGTTTGTGCATGGGCTCATGCAGGGATCTGAGAATACGGTGTCGGGATATCTTTCCGTGTCCGTCAAGGGAGGCAATACGGCGAATACGGAATTTGAGTTCTTGACAGGAAATACCATGGCATTTCTTCCGGCCGGAAGTATTCCCTATCAGCAGTATATCAGAAGGGAGGTTCCTTCCCTTGCGTCGCAGTTCGAGGGACTGGGGTATGAGACCTGTGCGCTGCATCCGTATCGGGCATCCGGTTGGAACCGGGACAAGGTATATCCGCTACTGGGATTTTCAAATTTTCTGTCTCAGGAGGATTTTCAGGGGGCGACCGGTGTCAGAGGCTATGTGGATGACGCAAGCTGTGTTCGCAAGCTGATGGAATTATATGAGAAAAAAGAAAAAAATAAACCCGGATTTTATTTTTGCGTAACCATGCAGAATCACAGTCCCTATACAGATGGGTACGAGGCTTTGAACGGAAATATATCGGTTGAAGGTGCAAACAATCGGGCACTGGAAGAATACCTGACCCTGCTGGAAGCTTCGGATGCCGCGTTCGAGGACTTGGTGGATTATTTCAGGGAGCAGGAGGAGCCGGTGCTGCTTGTATTTTTCGGGGATCATCAGCCGGCAGATTCGGTGGTGGCAGGGATCGGGCAAGACCCGGAGCAGACCGGGCTTCGCTACGAAGTGCCTTATGTGATCTGGGCAAATTATGACATCCCGGAAAAAACGAATGTCTCTACCAGCGCGAATTACCTGGCGGCACAGATCTGCAATTACGGCGGGATTCCGACATCGGATTACCAGCAGTTTCTGCTGTGGTTGTCAGAAAAATATCCGGTCATTTCCGCACAGCATACAGGAGAGGAAGCATCCAAAGACATTCAGGAATATCAGATCCTGCAATATTATTTTTTATTTGAAAAGGAGCGGGGACAAAAATGATCAGGGGAAGGAAGCTGCAGCTTTGGTTTGCTTTTTTTATTCCGTTTTTTATTATGTCGGGGATTTGTATCGTCCGTAAGGTATACCCCTTCGGAGATCAATGTATCCTGCATATTGATTTGTATCATCAGTATGCGCCCTTTTATACGGAATTTATGAATCAGATGAAAGAGGGCGGTTCGCTTGCCTACACATGGAAAATGGGGCTGGGAACGGATCTGGTTTCGACGATGGCGTATTATTTTGCCAGCCCCGTGAACTGGCTCCTTGTTTTTTGTCCCCGCAATCATGTGATCGAGTTTATGAGCATCCTGATTCTGTTGAAAATCAGCGCAGCCGGATGGTCCTTTGCCTATTATCTGAGAAAACACTATGAGGATGAGGGGATTTTGCCGGTATGGTTTTCGGTGTTTTATTCTCTGAGCGGCTTTGTTTGTGCGTATTACTGTAATATCATGTGGCTGGATGCCCTGTGGCTGACGCCGTTCGTGATTCTCGGATTGGAGCGGCTGGTAAAGGAGGGGCGGTGTCTGCTTTATTTTTCCACGCTGGCGCTGACTGTTTTTTCCAATTATTACATTGCAATCATGGTGTGCATTTTTTTACTTCTCTATTTTCTGATTCTGTTGGGAGAAATACATTCCGGGCGCATTCGGGCATTTGGCCGTTTTTTTGTCAGCTCGCTGTTGGCGGGCGGCTGCGGCGCGGTGCTGATTCTTCCGGAGATTGCGGCTTTGGCAGGCAGCGGCTCCGGCGGGATCCGGTTTCCGGATGCCGCAGTGTGGTATTTCGGATTGGCGGATGAGCTGGCACGGATGTGTATGGGAGTGCAGGTTATCGCAACGACCGATCACTGGCCGAGCTTGTATTGCGGAGTGGCAGCTTTGTTTTTATTTTTTCTGTTTCTGATGAATCGGGAGATTCCGCGGAAACGAAGACTTTGTCTGGGATTGCTGGTGGTTTTCTTTTTACTTAGCTTTGCCGAGAACCAGTTGGATTTTATTTGGCATGGTCTGCATTTCCCGGACGGGCTGCCGGCACGTCAGACGTTTTTGTATGCCTTCCTGCTTCTGGTCACAGGATATGAGGCCGTGCATTTGCGGCAGGGAATTGACCGCCGCAAAATTTTTCTGGCATGGCTTTTGGCAGAGGGAATTCTTCTGGTGTGTGATCTGTTTGCAGACAAAGAGCTGGTAACACCTGAGGAAATACGTGACAGTGGAATTGTGCTGGCCGGATATGCGATATTTTTTCTGATGTGGCAGGGACAGAGCCGGGGAATGAAGAAAATTCTTGTGGGAATGCTGACGATTCTGATCTGTGTGGAGGCTTATGTGAATATGGGGCTGACCAGCCTGGAAACCACCGACCGTACGATTTATACGGAGCATCAAAGCGCCTATCAGACATTGGCAGGGGAAGCAGGCGAACGAGAGGACGGCTTTTACCGGATCGATACCTTTTCCCGGCTGACAAAAAATGAGTCTGCATTAAATCATTATCCTTCTGCATCCATCTTTTCTTCGTTGATCAATGTGGATGTGGCGACGGCATACCGGGAGCTTGGTATGGAGGGCGGAAAAAACTATTACTGCTATAACGGTGCCACCATGCTGACCTCCGCGCTCCTTGATGTGCGGTATCTCATGACGGACAGTGATTGTGAGGAAAGTCCGTACCGGAGACTGACAGACAGCAAAGATGGCATATATTTGTATGAAAATCTGTATACGCTGCCGCTGGGGGTCATGTTGCGTGATGAGGTGATGCAAACATGGGATTTTACAGAGGGAAGCAGTATCGACGCGCAGAACCGGCTGGCATTTATGTTGGGAGCGGAAGAACCCCTGCTGGTTCCGGTGAATACGACGATCACACCGGAGGAAAACTGTATTGAAGTACAGGAAGACGGATATTATTACGGCTTTTACACGGACAAGGATGTGAATCGCATCACAATGACGGTGGGAGAGCGTACCCGAAATTTCAGCAAGTGCGGACATGTGTATCTGCTGGATTTTGGCTACTGTCATGCGGGGGAGAAGATTGTGCTGACATCTACGGAGAAAAAAAGCCTTCAGGTGCAGGGCTATCGGTTGCAGGAGCAGGCATTTTTGGATGCCTACCGGACACTGGAGCGGCAGACGATGGAACTGGAGCGTTATACCGATACCCGGGTGGAGGGACGGATCAAGGTGACGGAGCAGGGCAGCCTGTTTCTGGCGATCCCCGATGACGTAGGCTGGAAGGTATCGGTAGACGGAGCAGAGGTGACACCGGACAGTTTCTGTGATGCATTTCTTTGTATCCCGCTGGATGAGGGAGAGCATCAGATCCTTCTGCAGTATCGGACGCCGTATTTTATTCCCGGACTGATGATCTCGCTTATATCATTGATTGCCGGATTACTTTTTTGTTTCCGCAGATCATTTAGACATGAAAGGCAATGCGATGATGTGACAGCTGTTTATTTACAAGACGATGAAGTGACCGAGAGTACGACATATTGAGCCGTGAACTTGATTACAGGTTGAACTCCGGGAAAGTTTTGGGTATAATCATACTCGAGGAGGGGGATTATCATGCAGGATACAAGAGTTGATTTTTATAACGGACCGCGGGACATCCGATTGAAGCCCTACGAGCATCATGTAAAATACTATGAGACAGATCAGATGGGTATTGTACACCATTCCAATTATATCCGTTGGATGGAGGAAGCCAGAATGGATTATATGGAGCAGATCGGGTTTAATTATAAACAGATGGAAGAAATGGAAATTCTCAGTCCTGTTCTTGCGCTGCAATGTCAGTACAAGTCCATGGTACGTTTCAGTGATACCGTAGTGATCGAGACAAAAATTACCCAGTATAACGGAATCAAGATGGCGGTGGCCTATCGCATGACGGATAAGGAGACGGGAGAGCTGCGGACTGTGGCATCCAGTGAGCACTGCTTTCTGAACCGGAGCGGAAAACCCCTGTCCTTAAAGCGGTGTTATCCGGAGCTGGATACGAAATTTTTCCAGATGATGGATGAACAGCCATAAGAAAGGACAGTAATGAACGAAAAAATAGTTCTGATTGACGGACATAGCATACTAAACCGCGCGTTTTATGGGATTCCCGATCTGACCAATGGAGAGGGACTTCACACCAATGCCGTATATGGTTTTTTAAATATTCTGTTTAAAATACTGGATGAAGAGCAGCCGCAGTATCTGATGGTTGCGTTTGACGTGCATGCGCCCACCTTCCGCCATAAGCTCTATGAGGCCTATAAGGGCACAAGAAAGCCCATGGCGGAGGAATTGCGTCAGCAGGTTCCGCTCATCAAGGAAATGCTTTGCGCTATGGGAATTAAGATTGTGGAGCAGGAAGGTCTTGAGGCGGATGATGTCATAGGAACGCTTGCAAAAAAAATCGAGGCGCAGGGGCGGGATGTGGTGATCGTGTCGGGAGACCGGGATTTGCTTCAGCTTGCCACCGATCGGATCAAGGTTCGCATTCCCAAGACAAAACGGACAGGCACCGAGATCGAGGATTACAATGCCAAAGAGGTCATCGAACGCTATCAGGTTACTCCCCTGCAGTTTATCGATGTAAAGGCATTGATGGGAGATACCGCAGACAACATTCCCGGTGTGCCGGGAATCGGCGAAAAGACTGCGACAAACATCATCGTTTCCTATGGGAGCATTGAAAATGCCTATGCACATCTGGAGGAAATCAAGCCGAACCGGGCAAGAGAGATGCTGCGCGAGCATTATGATATGGCGCAGATGAGCAAGGAGCTGGCCACGATCCGGATTGACGCGGACATTCCCTATGAGCTTTCGGAAGCAAAACTAGGGGATATGTACACGCCGGAAGCTTATCTGATGTGCAAACGACTGGAGTTTAAGCAGCTTTTGCGCCGCTTTGAGCCGGGGGCGAATGGGACGAAAAATGAGGTGGAGGACACCTTTCAGATGATCACCGAGCAGGCTGCTGCCGATGCATTGTTTCAACGGGCTGCCGCAGAGCGCGTGCTGGGCGTGCAGATGATTGTGGAGGAGCGAAGACTCCTTGGAGTGGCAGTATCCGTCAGTGAGAACGAAAACGCACTGCTTCCGGTACAGGAAAAGCTTACGGAAGCATATCTGACGGCACAGATCGCTGCTTTGCCGGAGCGGGGCGTGGAACTGGCGGTTTATGATCTGAAGCCCCAGCTTGCGTTCCTTCCCCGGACAGCACGGGGGCAGATTGGGGATGTAAAGCTTGCGGCATATTTATTGAATCCGTTGAAGAATGATTACCCTTATGAGGATCTTGCGAAGGACTATCTGGGGCTGATGGTACCGTCGCAGGAGGATCTGCTGGGAAAACAGACGCTGACTGTCGCGCTGGAGCAGGCGCAGGATGCGATGAAGAATCTGTGCTGTTATCAGGCATACATCAATCGGAAATTAAAAAATGTTTTAACAAATATGCTTCGTGAGCAGGACATGCTTTCTCTGTATCAGGACATTGAAATGCCGTTAGTTTATACCTTGTATGACATGGAGCTTGAGGGAATCGGAATTGACGCAGAGGCGCTGAAGGAATATGGAGAAAATCTGACGGGCTCCATTGCGGAGCTGGAGCAGGAAATTTATCGGGAGGCAGGCGAGGCGTTTAATATCAACTCGCCCAAGCAGCTTGGCGTGATTTTGTTTGATAAGCTGGGAATGCCCAACGGAAAAAAGACGAAGACCGGTTATTCTACGGCGGCGGAGGTGCTGGAGAAGCTTGCGCCGGACTATCCGATTGTGTCCAAGATTTTGGAGTATCGCCAGCTGGCAAAGCTGAAATCCACCTATGCAGACGGACTTGCGGCATATATTGAGGCGGACGGAAGAATCCGAACCTCCTTCCAGCAGACGATCACGGCTACGGGAAGATTGAGCAGTGCAGAGCCGAATCTGCAGAATATTCCCATTCGCATGGAGCAGGGCAGACTGATCCGCAAGGTATTTTTCCCGAAGGAGGGATATCGGTTTGTCGATGCGGATTATTCCCAGATTGAACTGCGCCTTCTGGCGCATATGTCCGGGGATCGCAATCTGATCGATGCCTACCGTCAGGCGCAGGATATCCATGCGATTACCGCATCCAAGGTCTTTCATGTGCCGTTGGAGGAGGTTACGCCGCTGATGCGGAGAAATGCCAAGGCAGTGAATTTCGGCATTGTGTACGGGATCAGCTCTTTCGGGTTAAGTCAGGATTTAAGTATTACAAAGAAAGAGGCAGATGCCTACATTAAAAATTATTTCGAAACCTATCCGGGTATTCAGGCGTTTTTGGAACGGCAGGTGGAGGAGGGAAAACGGCTCGGCTACGCAGTAACGCTGTACGGCAGAAGAAGACCGCTGCCGGAACTGACCTCCGGAAATTTTATGCAGCGTTCCTTTGGAGAACGGGTGGCAATGAATGCACCGATTCAGGGAACTGCGGCAGATATCATAAAAATCGCAATGATTCGGGTGCATGACCGGATGCAGGAGGAAGGTCTGAAATCCCGGCTGATTCTTCAGGTGCATGATGAATTGCTGGTGGAGGCTGCCGAGGAGGAAGTGGAGCGCGTGTGTGCAATCCTTGAGGAAGAGATGAAGCATGCGGCAGAGCTTTCCGTGACGCTTGAGATCGACATGCACACCGGAACAAACTGGTATGAGGCAAAATAATATGAAGTTTATCGGAATAACCGGAGGCGTAGGTGCCGGGAAATCAGAGATTTTAGCATATCTGAACCGGCGCAGCGACACAAGGGTAATGCAGGCGGACGACATTGCGCGGCAGTTGTGTGAACCCGGAACTTCCTGCAATGCAAGGCTGCGGGAGTTGTTTGCGGCCGATGCCGTGTTTGTGCCGGACGGTACCATGGACAGGCAGCGCATGGCGGAAGTGATTTTTTCGGACGAGAAAAAGAGACTGCAGATGAATGAAATTGTTCATCCGGCCGTGCGGGAATATATTCTGACGGAATATCGGACGGCAAAGCAGCAGAATGAGCTCCGCTACCTTTTTTTGGAGGCGGCGCTGCTGATTGAAGAACATTATGATGAAATTTGTGATGAAATATGGTATATTTATACTTCGGAGGAGAAACGCAGGCAGCGTTTGATGTCCTCCAGAGGGTACAGCGAGGAAAAAATAGCGGCAATCTTTGCGAGTCAGCTTGCAGAGGAGGAGTACCGCAGGCATTGTGTCCGGATAATTGACAATAACGGAACGGCGGAAGATACTGTATTACAGGTAATTCATATCATAGATGGGTGAGGAGATTTTTTATGACAGATAATACTGCAAAAGACTATGTGTTCGGCTTGGATATCGGGACACGAAATGTTGTTGGAACCGTGGGGTATCGTGACGGAAAGGAATTTTATGTTGCGGCACAGTATTCCCAGGAGCACGAGACACGCGCGATGCTGGACGGGCAGATCCATGATATCGGACGTGTGGCCCGGGTAATCCGGGAGGTAAAGGAGCATCTGGAGGAATATCTGGATATGGAGCTGAAGGAGGTCTGTATCGCAGCCGCAGGACGTGTGTTGAAAACTGTCACAACGACCGTGGATCATGAATTTCCCGAGGAGACAGTGGTAACCGGTGAGCATGTGCATACGTTGGATCTGCTGGGGGTAGACCATGCCCAGCAGATACTGAAAGAAAAAAATGACACGAAGTACAAGTTTTATTGCGTGGGCTATTCGGTCATTAAATATTATATCAATGACGAAGTCTTTTCGAATATTGAGGGACACAAGGCGGAGCGCATCGCTGAGGATATCGTGGTTACCTTTTTGCCGGAGGATGTCGTGGACGGACTTTACGCGGCGGTAGCGCAGGCAGGGATGGAAGTGGCAAATCTGACCTTGGAGCCGATTGCAGCGATCAATGTGGCGATTCCCGAAGCCTATCGTATGCTGAATATTGCACTGGTAGACGTCGGAGCGGGCACATCGGATATTTCGGTTACCAGAGATGGAAGTATCATTGCCTACGGAATGATTCCGTACGCAGGAGATGAGCTGACAGAACTGATTGTTCAGAAATACCTGGTGGACTTTAATACCGCAGAGGAAATGAAACAGATGTCGGGGGTTGACGAAGAGGTTGAATTTAAGGACATTATGTTCATTTCCCATACCATTAAATCCAAGGAGATTTGGGAACTGACTGAGCCGGCAGTGGATCGGATGACCACAGAGGTTGCCAATAAGATCAAGGAACTCAACGGCTCCAAAACTGTCAGCGCAACCTTTGTCGTGGGAGGCGGCGGAAAAATTCATGGCTTTACGGAGATGCTTGCGGAAAAGCTGGATCTTCCGAAGGAGCGTGTGGCGCTTCGGGGCGAGCAGGTACTGCAGTCCGTGCGCTTTGCCCAGGAGGAGATCGTAAAGGATCCGCTGATCGTCACACCTGTTGGCATCTGTCTGAATTATTATGATCAAAAAAATAATTTTGTCATGGTGCATTTCAACGGAGAACGTATCAAGCTGTATGACAATTCGCATCTCACGATTGTGGACACGGCGATGCAGGCAGGCTTTCCGAATGAAGATTTATTCCCGAAAAGAGGAAAGTCGATTGAGTTTACAGTCAACGGAAAACAGCGTCTGGTGAGAGGAGAGGCCGGAGAGTCTGCAGTTGTCCGGGTAGACGGAAAGGTTGTCAGCATCAATTCTCCGCTGCAGCCCAATTCAGATATTGTGATTGAGCCGTCTACCGCCGGGAAGGATGCGGAATATACCATTGAGCAGCTGGAGGAGTACACCTCGTCCACCATCAGCTTCATGGTAAATGGGAAAACGATTATCTGTCCGAAGTTTGTGGAGGTAAATGGTGTACTTCAGCCGGGCTCCTACCGGATCTGTGATCAGGATCGAATTGAATTGAGAAATTATTACACGGTCAGACAGCTGGCTGAATTTATGGATGTGCAGATTGATGACGAAAAGGAAATTATATTAAACGGCAAACCGGCGGATCCGGAGTCTCTCGTTTATGAGAACTTTGAGCTGGAATGGGAGGTTTCTGAGGTATCGTATGCATATACCTACGAATCCGCAGAGGAGGTGCTTTCAGAATCGAAAACGGACGGGGACATGCAGGAGGTTGCATTGCCGGAGCAGGAGCCCATTGAGGTACAGCAAATCGAAGCTGTGACGGAGGAACAGGAACCGGAGCCGTTAAGAGAAGTGCCGGAGGATCAGGAACCGGAGCAGTCAAAAGAAATGCAGGAGATCGCGGAGCCGGAGGAATTGTCGGAAAACCGGGAAATACAGGATATCCACATTACCGTGAACGGGGATGTACTGGAGCTGAGCGGGAAAGAGGAATATATTTTTGTAGATATTTTTAATTTTTTTGACTTTGACCTGTCCCAGTCCAACGGAAGGGCGGTAGTTACCACCATAAACGGCGAGGATGCCCAGTATACGAAGGTGCTCAAAGACGGCGATGAGATAGAAATTTATTGGAAAGAGAACGAATGATATGCAGCTATGCAGTATTGCCAGTGGAAGCAGCGGAAACTGCATCTACGTTGGAACGGAACACAGTCATATTATGATTGATGCGGGAATCAGCGGGAAGCGCATTGAGACAGGACTCAACGAGCTTGGACTCAAAACATCGGAAATGCAGGGATTGTTGATTACGCATGAACACTTTGACCACATTGCCGGTCTGGGAGTGGTGGCGAGAAAATACGGAATTCCCATGTATGCGACCCAAAAGACCATCGATGCGATTTTGAACACTCGAAGTGTCGGAAAGGTGGAGCCGGAGCTGTTTCATCCGATTTCGCCCGGAGTGAATTTTACCATAGGAGACATGCAGATCGAGCCGATTCCCATTTCCCACGATGCGGCAGATCCGGTGGCATATAAGGTCACGAACGGAACGCGCAGGATGGCGGTGATCACAGATCTGGGAACCTATGATGAAGCACTGGTGGAAAAATTACAGGATCTGGATGTATTATTGCTGGAGGCGAATCATGACATTCGGATGTTGCAGGTGGGACCGTATCCGTATCCGCTCAAACAGCGGATTCTGGGTGAGCGTGGGCACCTGTCCAATGAAAGCAGCGGGCGGCTTTTGGGAAAACTTCTGCACGATCATTTTAAGACGGTCATTCTGGGACATCTGAGTAAGGAAAACAACCTTGCAGAGCTTGCCTATGAAACCGTGCGTCAGGAAGTGGAAGCCGGAGAAAATCCGTATCACGGGAATGATTTTCCGATATATGTGGCGCGCCGTGACCGCAGATCAGAGCTGGTGGAGGCTTAGTTTATTTAAGGAGATTATTATGGAACAGACAAAGAAAAAAGCAGTTATCACAGTGGTGGGCAAGGATACCGTTGGAATTATCGCACGGGTTTGTACCTATCTTGCAGAGCAGCAGATCAATGTGCTGGACATTTCCCAGACAATTATTGACGGCTTTTTTAATATGATGATGATTGCAGACTTAAGCACTGCAAAAATTCATTTCTCGGAGTGTGCAGAGGAGTTGGAAAAGCTGGGAAATGACATCGGGGTATCCATCCGGTGTCAAAAGGAAGAAATTTTTGATATGATGCACCGGATATAAGGGTAGGAGACGCATATGATCAACATATTTGAAGTAAACGAAACGAATAAAATGGTGGAACAGGAAAATCTGGATGTTCGAACCATTACGATTGGAATCAGTCTGTTGGACTGCATCGACTCTGATCTGGAGAAATTAAATCAAAATATTTACAATAAAATCACTACGGTGGCAAAGGATCTGGTGTCGGCAGGAGAGCAGATTGAAAAAGAAATCGGGATTCCGATTGTAAATAAGCGGATCTCTGTCACACCGATTGCCCTGGTGGGAGCTGCGGCATGCAAAAAGCCGGAAGATTTTGCCACGATTGCGGATACCATGGATGCCGCGGCGCAAAAGGTCGGGGTGAATCTGATTGGCGGCTATTCAGCGCTGGTGTCCAAGGGAATGACCCGGGCAGACGAGCTGCTGATCCGGTCCATTCCGATGGCACTGTGCCGTACCGAACGGGTATGCAGCTCGGTCAATCTTGCTTCCACGAAAACAGGGATCAATATGGACGGTGTCAGGCTGATGGGGGAAATCCTGCTGGAGATTGCCGAGCAGTCCAAGGATCGGAATTCCGCAGACTGTATGAAACTGGTGGTGTTTTGCAATGCGCCGGACGACAATCCGTTTATGGCGGGAGCCTTTCACGGGGTAACCGAGGCAGATGCGGTCATCAATGTGGGTGTCAGCGGCCCCGGTGTGGTCAAGAACGCATTGGAGAAGGTGCGCGGTCAGAACTTTGAGGTGCTCAGCGAGACGATCAAGAAAACCGCATTCAAGGTAACAAGGGTCGGACAGCTTGTGGCACAGCGTGCTTCGAAGCTTCTGGATATTCCGTTTGGCATTGTCGATCTTTCCCTTGCGCCTACACCGGCCGTGGGGGACAGTGTTGCGGATATTTTGCGTGAGATCGGATTGGAGTATGCGGGCGCTCCGGGAACCACGGCAGCGCTTGCCCTGCTGAATGATCAGGTAAAGAAGGGGGGCGTGATGGCATCCTCCTATGTGGGTGGATTGAGCGGTGCCTTTATTCCGGTCAGTGAGGATCAGGGAATGATTGATGCAGTACAGGCAGGGGCGATTACGCTGGAAAAATTAGAGGCCATGACCTGTGTCTGTTCGGTGGGACTGGATATGATCGCGATTCCGGGAGATACGCCTGCCACCACGATTTCCGGTATCATTGCAGACGAGATGGCTCTGGGCATGGTCAATCAAAAGACCACTGCGGCGCGACTGATTCCTGCGATCGGGAACAGCGTAGGGGATATCGTAGAGTTTGGCGGACTGTTTGGGTATGCGCCGGTCATGCCCGTCAATCAATTTTCCTGCGCAGATTTTATCAATCGCGAGGGAAGAATTCCGGCACCGATTCACAGCTTCAAAAACTAGAGGTGGAATGTGATCACAAAATTGATTTTTTTTGAAAAGGGTGTAGAGACCTTGACTTATTTTTCCCACGCACTGGCAAGCGCGCTGGAGCAGCAGGGCTTTCGAACCTTTTTTTATGACATCAGCAAAGAAGGGGCTTCCTTAAAGCATGTGAAACGATTTATCAAAGCAGGTGAAACCGCGGTGGTTACCTTTAATTTTATCGGTCTCAGCGGAGAATCGTTTTTGCAGGAAAATCATGGGATTTCCATATGGGAGAGCTTTGGGCTGCCCGTATACTGTATTGTGGTGGATCACCCGCTGTATTATCAAAAACAGCTGGAGTGCGGCGTGAAAAAGCTTCACATGTTTTGTGTTGACCGCCAGCATATCAGGTATATGAAACGGTTTTATCCCGATATTCCCTGTGAATTTCTTCCCCTGGCGGGGAATCTGACTACAGAGGAATATGCCGTCCGGCTCCGGGGAGAGGCGGACGCGCGAGCGTTGACAAAAGACTGGATTCCCTATAGGGAGCGACCCTATGAGGTGGCATTTATCGCAAATTATGTAAAATTGCCCACGATTGAAGAACATTTTACCAGTCAGACAAAGGAGTACATAGATTTTTACCATGAGATTTTGAATTATCTGCGCATGCATCCGGATCAGCCGCTGGATCCGGTGTATGAACGGTTTGTTTTGCGTGAGGTGCCCGATGCCACCGATCAGGAATTAAAGACAGCTTATTATGGGATGCTGTTTCTGGACATGTACAATCGCACCTATTTTCGGGAGCGGACGGTGCAGCTGCTGGTTGACAACGGGATAAAGGTATACGCGTTTGGCAAGGATTGGGAGAAGCTGCCGGTCAGGCATCCGGAGAATCTGATTCCAAGCAGAAAGCAGCTGGATTCCGAGGGCTGTGTGGATGTCCTGCGGCATGCAAAAATCGCGCTAAATACCATGCCATGGTTCAAGGACGGCGCCCATGACCGTATTTTTACGGCGATGCTGCACGGGGCTGTGGCATTGACGGATTCCAGCATTTACCTGAAGGAACGGTTCCGAAACGGCCGGGAGCTGTTGTTTTACGAGCTGGAGGAGCTCGACGGGCTCCCGGAGCTGGTAAAGGAGCGGCTGGCACTTCCGGTGGAGATGGAATATCTGACACAGCTTGCCTTTGAATCCGCCATTACAGCGGATACCTGGGCAAACCGGGCGCAGCAGCTGAGTGAGTTATTACTTGTGGAGTGATTACAATTTACACTTTTCCAATACACAGCTGCCAGCGTCCGATGGCCAAAAACCGTTTCTTGTGAAACGCTGTAAGATATGCTACAATGGGCGCAAATGAGAAAAATACAGGAGGAACAGATACATGAAAAAAGTTTCATTGGCACAGGAAGCAGGCAGTACCACTTACCCGGGACGGGGAATCGTGATCGGAAAATCTGCCAACGGAAAATATGCCGTGACCGCATATTTCATTATGGGGAGAAGTGAGAACAGCCGAAACCGGATTTTTGTGGAGGATGGCGCGGGGATTCGCACGCAGGCCTTTGATCCCTCGAAGCTTGAGGATCCGAGTCTGATTATTTACGCACCGGTTCGTGTGCTGGGAAATCTGACGATTGTGACCAATGGAGATCAGACCGACACCATCTATGAGCTGATGCAACAGGGAAAAACCTTTGAGGAGGCCTTGCGCACCAGAGAGTTCGAACCGGACGCGCCCAATTATACGCCGCGTATCTCCGGGCTTTTAGAGCTTGAAAATGGAACCTATCATTATGCAATGTCCATTCTCAAAAGCAATAACGGAAATCCGGTCTCCTGCAGCCGATACACATTTTCCTATGACAATCCGATTGCCGGAGAGGGTCGGTTTATTCACACTTATATGGGGGACGGCAATCCACTGCCAAGCTTTGAAGGAGAACCAGTGCTGGTGGATATTTCGGACGATATTGATGCATTTACTTCCCAGCTGTGGGACAGTCTGGATTCGGATAACAAGGTGTCCCTGTTTACCCGCTTCATAGAGATTGAGACGGGAAACTATGAGACAAGGATTGTCAATAAAAATAAATAAAAAAAGATTGATAGAAAGAGGAGCTAAAATGAAAGAATTAGAGTTAAAGTACGGCTGCAATCCCAATCAGAAGCCTTCCAGAATCTATATGGAAAACGGGGAGCTTCCCATCACAGTCCTGAACGGAAAGCCGGGATATATCAATTTCCTGGATGCATTCAACGGTTGGCAGCTGGTCAGTGAATTAAAGAAGGCAACCGGACTTGCCGCCGCTACGTCCTTCAAGCATGTGTCCCCGGCGGGGGCAGCAGTGGGACTTCCGCTTTCGGATGTGGAGCGCAGGATCTACTGGGTGGACGACATGGATATGGAATTTACTCCCCTTGCCAATGCCTATGCGAGAGCAAGAGGCGCAGACCGGATGTCTTCCTTTGGCGATTTTATTGCGCTGTCTGATGTATGCGACAAGGCGACGGCGCTGCTCATCAAACGAGAGGTCTCTGACGGTGTGATTGCACCAGGCTATGACGAGGATGCATTAGAGATTTTGAAAGCAAAGAAAAACGGAAATTACAATGTGATTCAGATTGATCCGGGTTATGTGCCCGATCCGATCGAGCGCAAAGAGGTGTTCGGGATTACCTTTGAGCAGGGAAGAAATGAGCTTGTCATTGATGACAAATTTTTTGATCATATTGTGACAGAGAATAAGAATCTGCCCGATGCGGCCAAAATTGATCTGGCCATTGCCATGATTACATTAAAGTATACGCAGTCCAATTCCGTATGTTATGTGAAGGGCGGACAGGCAATCGGAATCGGTGCGGGACAGCAGTCACGGATTCACTGTACCCGCCTTGCCGGACAGAAAGCAGACAACTGGTGGCTGCGTCAGTGCCCGAAGGTGTTAAAGCTTCCGTTCTTAGACAGCATCAAACGTGTGGACAGGGACAATGCCATTGATTTATATATCGGCGAAGATTATATGGATGTACTGGCAGACGGAGAGTGGGAAAAGATTTTTCAGACGAAACCGGAAGTGTTTACCAAAGAGGAAAAGCGTGCATGGTTGGATCAGAATACTGGTGTCTCCATCGGTTCCGATGCGTTTTTCCCGTTTGGAGACAATATTGAGCGTGCACACAGAAGCGGGGTGCAGTATGTGGCACAGCCGGGCGGTTCGATTCGGGATGATCATGTGATTGAGACTTGCAATAAATACGGGATGGTTATGAGCTTTACCGGGATCCGGTTGTTCCACCATTGAGATGGGGAACGGGGGACGGGACAAAAGGTTCCCATCGTTTCACGATGGGAACTCCTTTGCAGAAGAAACCGCTTCGAAAAGCGAGCTTTCCGAAGCGGTTTCTCCTGCAAAGTATCCATGCCGACTGCGCCGACATGGACGTTTGTCCCTGACATTGATTTGTCTTTTTATTCCATATTTTCGATTTTGCTGACGGATACTTCGTAGGCGATGCGTTTTTCTACTTCGTCCTCGCTGATTTTTTTTACATATTCCCGGCTTTGGATACGGCCGATGATCTGTACATGTGTTCCGACCTCAAAGCCCGAGCAGAATCTGGCATTTCTTCCCCAGCAGATGCAGGGGATATAATCTGATTTTCCATATGACCGGTTTACGGCGACCAGCAGATCTGCGATCTCCCTGCCCAGCGGGGTTTTTCGGTAAATCGGAGTCTTACAAATATATCCGTCCATAAAAATCTCATTGCTCTTTACATCCTCTGTCGGCTCTTCGTCATCTACAAATTCCAGTTCTCTGGCAAAAACCGACAGCACCAGTCTGTTTTTAATCTCCTCATGTCGGTTATAGGAGCGAAACTGTCCGTTTACATGAATTTTCTTTCCTATGTAATTCTGCGTGGTGTCGATCAATCGCTCCGAAACCATTACCGGTATATAGTCCGCAAAATTGCTCAGACGATTTACCGATACATCCACCATATAAAAGCCTTCCCCGTACACCTCGTGACTGTAACGAAACTCTGTGACGATTTCACCCTCAATGGATACCTGATTGTTTTCAAAAATTTTATCTGCCATGAATTTTTCTCCCTTTCTGTGTGTTTTGAACTTCCTTACCATATCATCTGCCTTAAGGGGAATCTTCGCAAAACATGTCGATAACAGCATTTGCTTTTTGACACTAAAATCATAATATGCTAAAATGTCAAAGTTGGTCAATTGTATACCGAGAAATTTAAGAAAAAATTAGGATGTTGCACGCATAATCTTCACAATTTGAAAAAAAGAGACATTGCCAGGAGGGTCAAACGGTGCGCATCGCTTTGCGATGTGCACCTCCCTTGCAGGAAAAGGCGCAGGGAAAAGCTCGCTTGTCCCTGCACCTTCTCCTGCAAGGGGGGTCATGTCGGCTCCGCCGACACGACCGTTTGACCCGGACCCTATTATTTCAGTAATCAAAAAGGAGCCAAATCATGAAAACAACAAGAAATGATATCCGTAACATTGCAATCATCGCCCATGTCGACCACGGGAAAACCACTCTGGTGGATGAGCTGCTCAAGCAAAGCGGTGTCTTCCGCGCCAATCAGGAGGTTTTAGAACGTGTCATGGACTCCAACGACATCGAGCGCGAACGCGGCATTACCATTCTGTCTAAGAATACTGCCGTTTACTATAAAGACACAAAAATCAACATCATCGACACACCGGGGCATGCCGATTTTGGCGGCGAAGTGGAACGTGTGCTGAAAATGGTCAACGGCGTGGTTTTGGTTGTCGATGCCTTTGAAGGTGCCATGCCTCAGACGAAGTTCGTGTTAATGAAGGCGCTGGAGTTAGATCTTCCCGTCATTGTATGCGTGAATAAAATGGACCGCCCGGAAGCGCGTCCGGATGAAGTGATCGATGAAGTGTTGGAACTGTTTATGGACTTGGATGCATCGGATGAACAGCTGGACTGTCCGTTTATCTTTGCTTCTGCAAGGGACGGCTATGCAGTCCGCGATATGAATGACGAAAAGAAGGACATGACCGCACTTTTTGAGACCATTATCGACTATATTCCGGCACCGGAGGGAGATCCGGATGCAAACACACAGGTACTGATCAGCACCATTGATTACAATGAATATGTCGGACGCATCGGCATCGGCAAGGTCGACAACGGCTGCTTAAGGGTCAATCAGGAAGCGGTTGTGGTAAATCACCATGAACC
The DNA here is from genome assembly GCA_017484135.1 of Lachnospiraceae bacterium. GTDB lineage: Bacteria > Bacillota > Clostridia > Lachnospirales > Lachnospiraceae > Roseburia_C. Next base: position 22,595 of record JAFUTQ010000007.1, on the reverse strand, counting down.
CGATCAGGCACGAAAGGTAAAGATCAGCAAGCTCTATGAATTTGACGGATTAAATAAGGTGGATGTAACGGAGGCACGAATCGGCTCGATCGTTGCCATCTCCGGAATTTCAGACATTCACATCGGGGATACCATCTGTGCACCGGAAGCTCCGGAAGCAATTCCGTTCCAGAAGATATCCGAGCCCACCCTCTCCATGAACTTCATGGTAAACGACAGTCCGCTGGCAGGACAGGAGGGAAAATTCGTTACCTCACGTCATATCAGAGACCGACTGTTCCGGGAATTAAACACCGATGTCAGTCTGCGTGTAGAGGAAACAGAAAACGGAGACAGCTACAAGGTGTCCGGCCGCGGAGAGCTTCATCTGTCCGTACTGATCGAAAACATGAGACGGGAAGGGTATGAATTTGCCGTAAGTAAGGCTGAGGTACTTTACCATACCGATGAAAGCGGCAAAAAGACAGAGCCCATGGAAATTGCCTATATCGATGTTCCGGATGATTTTACCGGAACCGTCATTGATAAATTAAGTCAACGCAAAGGGGAGCTTCGCAACATGAAGCCGATCAGCGGCGGATACACCCGTCTGGAGTTTTATATTCCGTCCCGGGGACTGATCGGTTACAGAGGCGAATTTTTGACCGACACCAAAGGAAACGGTATCATCAACACGATTTTTGACGGCTACGCGCCATACAAGGGAGACATTGCCTACCGCAAGCAGGGCTCGCTCATCGCATTCGAGAGTGGAGAGTCCGTCACCTACGGTTTGTTCTCGGCGCAGGAACGCGGTACACTGTTTATCGGACCGGGCGTGAAGGTTTATTCCGGCATGGTGATCGGATCTTCTGCGAAAGCAGAGGATATTGAACTGAATGTATGTAAGAAAAAGCATCTGACCAACACCCGTTCCTCCTCTGCAGACGAGGCATTGACACTGGTTCCTCCCCGGATCCTATCGCTAGAGCAGGCGCTGGATTTCATCGATGTGGATGAACTGCTTGAGGTAACGCCGGAATCCCTTAGAATCCGCAAGCGCATTTTGGATCCCACGCTAAGAAAACGCGCGAATTTCCGTAAGAACGGATAAGGGCACATTAGCTATTTTGTTACATTTAATGCTTTGCCAATAAACGGCCGCAATCCCAATAATCGCAAGGGGTTGCGGCGTTCTTTTATAGAGCATTTTACATGACAGGAGTGTGAAAGAATATGGAACAGCAAATACGGATGGGTGTAATCATGGCATTGCCCCTGATTCTGCAGCTTATAGGGTTAATATTCGCCGTCAGGATCGATCCCTATATTCGCAGGAAGCACCGAAAGGTTATGTTGATCATCATTGCGGTGGATTTCAGTCTGGTCGCCCAGAATATCATAGGCTTTGTTTTGGACGCATTCAGGACTTATCCCTACGAGAGGACGTTGGTCGGCATCTATGGCTATTGTGTGCGTCCGCTGATTCTCCTGTTGTTCTTTTATATCGTCAGTGAAAAAAAGAAGCATACGACGGCATGGGCGCTGATCGGGATCAATACCATCGTTCATCTGACAGCACTCTTTTCCGGGATCTGTTTCAGCATCGACGCAGATGACCATTTCCATCGGGGCCGCTTGGCTACACCTGTCACATTGTAAGCGCCATCCTGCTTGTGCAGCTTGTTCATCTGACCATACAGGAATATAACAGAGTGAAAGGGGCGGAAGTCTGGCTCCCAATCTTTAACGCGCTGCTGATCATAGGGGCGGTAATCCTGGATACGATGGTATATTACCAGGACTACCCGGTTACCTTCCTGACGATCACCGTGGTCAGCAGCAACGTATTCTATTATATCTGGCTGCACCTGCAGTTTGTGCGGGAGCATGAGAATGCGCTCATGGCAGAGCAGCGCATCCAGATCATGATGACACAGATACAGCCGCACTTTCTGTATAACACGCTGTCCACGATTCAGGCGCTGTGCCGCATCGACCCGGAGAAAGCATTCAGCATCACAGAGAAGTTCGGGGCGTATCTGCGGCAGAACATTGATTCTTTGGAACAGCCGAACCTGATACCTATTACGAAGGAACTGGAACACACGAAGGTTTACGCGGACATTGAGATGATCCGATTCCCGAAGATCCGGGTGGAGTATAAAATGGAAGATGAAGCTTTTTCCCTGCCCGCGCTCTCCATCCAGCCGCTGGTGGAGAATGCGATCCGTCACGGCGTGCGCGTTCGAAACAACGGGTTGGTCTCGGTTACCACCCAAAAGCAACCGGGATATCACGAAATCATCATTCGGGACAACGGAAAGGGATTTGATCCGGAGGACGATTCCGAAACGGATGGAACGCATATTGGAATCCGGAATGTGCGGGAAAGGATCGAGGGAATGTGCAGCGGCACGCTTTTGGTTGAGAGTCGCATCGGGGAAGGAACCACCGTCACGATCCGCATTCCATATGGGGGAGCGGATCAGAATGGCGGAAAAGGAGACAAGCGGCCGTGATATCTTACTGTCAGCTGCTGTAAGACGACGAATGTCGAAAAGAAGAAAAAAATAATTTTTTTGTTGGACATTTGTTGGACGGGGCATTCTATAATCAAACAATACTGTATGGAACATGAAAATCGGTATTTGAATGAGGAGAAAGATGACGTGAATATCATATGCGTAGATGATGAGGAACTGGTTCTGGGGCTGACCGTTTCTCTTTGCGAAGAGCTGCCGCAGAAGCCTGTAGTGCAAGGCTTTCAAAGTGCAGAGGAAGCCCTCGGGTGGCTGAAAATTCATAAGGCGGACATCGCACTTTTGGACATCAACATGCCGGACATGGACGGTCTGACGCTTGCGGCGAGAGTCAAGGAACTGCGCCCCGACATGGCCGTCATCTTTCTGACCGGCTATGCGGAGTATGCTGTGGATGCCTTCAAACTCCATGCGTCCGGGTATCTGATGAAACCGGTGAGCAGGGAGCGCCTTGCCGCCGAGGTGGAGTATGCGCTTTCCGGCAATCAGGGAAAGAATACATCTGTATCCGGGGGCGGGCATGTCGTCGTGCAGACCTTCGGGGAATTTGATGTCCTGGTGGATGGGAGGATTGTCTCATTTTCCCGCTCAAGGTCGAAGGAACTGCTTGCCTATCTGGTGGATCGGCAGGGGGGCAGCATCACAAGAGCAGCTGCATTTGCGGTTCTCTATGAGGATGCGGAATACGACCGTAAGATGCAGAAACAGCTGGATGTGATCATCCGCTCCCTCCGGGCCACGCTGGAGGAGTATGGGATCGGGGACATCTTCGAACTGAAGAATGGTGCGATGAGGGTTTTGCCGGAAAAAATGGACTGTGATCTCTACCGTTTTTTGGACGGAGACGTGGATACGATCAACACATACAGGGGGGAGTACATGAGCGCATATTCATGGGCAAGTTTGACAGAAGCATACGTGGAACGGCTTAACAATCGTTAGTAGGAGGCATTATTATGACAAAGACGATCAAAGGAACCTTAATAGTAGCGGTTAGCATCGTGATTGAAATCGCGATGCTCCTGCTGGGCGGGGCGGTAGTTTTTATTTCCGGGAAAAGCGCCATGAGCTCTGCGGAGGAAAATATACAGACATCTGCCAGTCATTATGCGGAGCAGATCAGTTCCTGGTTTTTGGCGGAAAAAACCATGACGGAGGATGTCCGAAAGAGTGTTTTGAGTCTGGAGCCCACGGGGCAGGATGGGGGGACGAAGCCCTCTGCACAGCAGCTGCAGAAGATTGTCAATTCCTTTTCCGGAGAACGGGAGAATCTCTTGAACCTGTACATCGGAACGGCGGAGAAGGAATTTTTTCAGTCCAACGCAGATGCTACGATTCCGGAGGGGTATGATCCGACTGCGCGGGGATGGTATCAGGCGGCGCAGGAGAAAGGAGAAACGATCGTGACCGATCCCTATATGGATGTTTTGGTCGGGGGGATGTGCGTCACGGTCGCCACCCCGATCTATCTGAACGGTGAGCTGTTTGCCGTGATCGGTGCGGATTACACGCTCGATACGATCAATGCGGTTGTCGAGGACGCAAAGCAGGAAAACGGCGAATACGGATTTCTGGTGGATGCCTCAGGCAATTATGTCGGGCACCCAAATGTCGATTTTTTGCCGGGAGAGGATCAGGCAGTGGCGGTCAGCGCAGCAATGCCCGCGCTGACAGGGTTGCTTGACGTACCGGAGACACAAGTGCTGCAGGCAAAGGATTACAACGGAACGAACATGTATTTTGCTGCAGCGACGGTGGATGCATGCGGCTGGGTGTTTGGCGTGGCGATGCCGGGGAAGGTCGTGATGCAGTCTGTCAAATTTCTGATCTTTATTTGTGTGTTCTATATGGTGATCTGCGTCGCAGTCGTGGCGGCGGTGATGAATTTCCTGTTCAAAAAGCTGCTTGCGCCGATGGAGGAATTAAAGCACTTCATCAAAGAAAAGATGGTAGCGGAGCGGGAGAATGGCACGCAGATGCGGGAGGTAGAGGAAATTCGCTTCCTGATCGACGTTTTGAAAAAGCAGTTTATCGATACGATCCGGCGGACGCAGGAGGAATCGGTTTATATCGAGGAAAAGATGACAAATGCGAATGAAAAGATCGGGCAGATGAGCGATAACATTACTACGATCAGCGCTTCCATGCAGGAGACGGGCGCACATGTGGATACCCAGACGCAGAGTATCGGAATGATCGGAGACACCTGTGCGGAGGTCTCCATGGCTGTGGAGGGGCTGGCGAAAGACGCGCAGAGCATGGCGGAGAAGGCGCGGGACACGCAGGAAAAAGTGGAAGAGATGACACCGGTGCTGCTTGAGAATAAAAATCATGCGGTGCGAGTGGCGAAGGAAAGCAGACAGAAGCTGGAAGCTGCTATCGAGGGCACCAAGGTGATCGAGGAGATCGTGGGCGTTTCGGCCGCGATTCAGTCGATTGCCGGACAGACCAATCTGTTAGCGCTGAATGCGTCGATCGAGGCGGCAAGGGCCGGAGAAGCCGGAAAGGGCTTTGCGGTAGTGGCTACAGAGATCGGTCAGCTGAGCCACAATACCACCGAAGAGATCGATAAAGTGAATGACATTACAGGCAGGGTATTGCAGAGCATGGAGCAGCTTTCCAGGGAGAGCGCGGAGATTTTGAAGTTTATTGATACCACAGTGTTGAGAGATTATGAGGGGCTGGAGCAGCTTGCGGGGAATTATAGCAGCGATGCGGGGTATTATGCCGAGGTCAGCGAACAGATCGGCGCGGCGACGGAGGAATTATCCGCTTCGGTCCAGAATATCGCGAGCACCCTGCGGCAGATCGGGGATTCGCAGGATGCGCTGAATCAGGCAGTGGACTCCGTCAACGAGAATCTGCAGGAGATATCCGGCGCGGGGGCAAGCGTATCGAAACAGGCGGACGAGGTCATGCAGAGCATTTCTTCGCTCAAGAGCAAGGTAGACAGCTTTGCCGTGTAGGGAAAGTGCAAAGGGGGGGACGTTCGGTTTGCTTTTTTTCGCAAAATGTGTTATCTTGTAAAAATCTGGAAAAAACATGTGATATTGGAAGGAGACCATATGGAAACAGGTTCTGTTCAGATTTATTACGGCGCAGGATGCGGAAAAACGGATGCGGCATTGGGAAACGCGCTGATTGCTGCAAGTGAAAATAAAAATGTGATCATTATTCAATTTTTGAAGGGAAAGACGGGCGATCATATCCAGTTCATGCAGAGGCTGGAACCGGAAATACGTTTTTTCTGCTTCGAAAAGTCCGAAGGATTTTATGAGGAACTGACACAGGAGGAGCAGGAAGAGGAAAAGCTGAATATGAAAAACGGTCTGAATTTTGCCAAGAAGGTGCTGGTTACGGGAGAGTGTAATCTGCTGATTCTGGATGAGATTCTGGGCGTGATCGATACCGGCATTATTTCTGCAGAAGAATTAAAAAATGTGCTGGACTGTAAAACAGAGGATACGGAGATTATTATGACCGGACGATGTCTCAACGAGTCGATCCGGGCAATGGCAGACCGTATTTATAATATTTCGTCGGAAAAATGATGACGATGGTTGACAGATAAAATCGACAGTGTTATAAATAGAATGAAAAGTGAAAAGCAGGGATAGAGGTTGCGCGGGTTAAGAGTACCATGCCGGATGTTGCAGGAACAGAGGAAGGTCTGGGAAAGGAACGAGCGCCGAAAGAGAGGAATACTGCAGTTTCTTTCTTGGGCATGTGCCGAACAGGTTCATGACTGTCATCTGAGTGGATGGAGAGCTATCGTGTGACATGCGTGTGTCGCAGGCAGATTAGAATTGAACTGACTCCATCCTGGGTCAGTTTTTTCTTTTTTATGCGCAGGGGCGCATATAGAAATGTTTCGGCTGTCGCCGAATGCGCCCCGCGCGGCGATTCGGGGAGGAATCCTCCCCGAATCGATTGGTCAGGGGTGCGCAGAGGTAGATGTCGCCTGCGGCGACGCGCACCCCGCGCGGCGAGCTGGAGAGATTAATCTCTCCAGCTCGATTGACAGAAACAGGGGCGCATATGGAAATGTTTCGGCTGTCGCCTGCTTGATGATTATTTTGATGGAGGGAAATTTATGGCGATTTTTACAGGCTCCGGTGTGGCGATTATCACACCATTTAAGGAAAATTCAGAGGTCAACTATGACAAACTCGAGGAACTGATCAATGAGCAGATCGATCAGGGCACGGACTGCATTATTATTGCAGGAACCACTGGCGAGAGCTCTACGCTTTCCATGGAGGAGCACCACAAGGTGATCGAGGCGGCGGTAGAATTTACCGGACACCGCATCCCGGTGGTGGCAGGAACCGGATCCAATTGTACCGCGACCGCGGTTCGCCTGACAAAAGAGGCGGAGGAGGCCGGCGCAGACGGAGCGCTGATCGTGACGCCTTACTATAACAAAGCGACACAGAAGGGCTTGGTGGCACATTATTCTCAGATTGCCGATGCCACAAAGCTTCCGATCATTCTCTATAATGTACCCGGAAGAACGGGATGTAATATTTTGCCGGAGACAGTGGCAGAGCTGTTTCGGACAAAGGAAAATATCGTAGGACTCAAGGAGGCAACCGGAAATCTGGCGCAGGCCTCCAAGACGATGTATCTGACAGACGGAAAATTGGATTTGTACTCAGGAGAGGACGCGCTTGTGCTGCCGCTTATGTCCATCGGAGCAAAGGGTGTGATTTCCGTTTGGGCGAACGTTGCGCCGACGAAGGTGCATCAGCTGTGTCAGAGCTTTCTGGACGGAGATCTCGCCACGGCACAGAAGCTTCAGCGGGAGGCGCTTCCGTTGATTGATGCCCTCTTCTCCGAGGTAAATCCGATTCCGGTCAAGGCCGCGCTGAACCTGATGGGCAAAAAGGTCGGTTCGCTGCGGGCTCCGCTGGGTGAGATGGAGGAGAAGAACAGAGAAAAACTGGCAGATGAAATGAAAGCTTATGGATTACTGTAGGAGTGTGCAAAAATGACAAGGATAATTATGCATGGCTGCAATGGCAAGATGGGACAGGTAATTACGGAGATTGCAGCGGAAGATACAGAGGTTGAAATTGTTGCCGGAGTGGATTTGAATCAGGAGCAGCGGAATGACTATCCGGTTTTTCGTTCCATCGGAGAATGTACGGTACAGGCGGATGTGATCATTGATTTTTCCACGGCAAAGGCAGTCGATGATCTGCTGGATTACTGTGAAAGGGAGCATGTTCCGGTGGTGCTTTGTACCACAGGTTTGTCTGAGGAACAGCTGGCAAGAGTGCAGGAGGCAGGCAAGTCCACAGCGGTATTGAAATCCGCCAACATGTCATTGGGGATCAATACGCTGATGAAGCTGCTGCAGGAGGCAGTGCAGGTACTTGCTCCGGCCGGATTTGACATTGAAATCATTGAAAAACATCATAACCAGAAAATCGATGCGCCCAGTGGGACAGCATTGGCGCTGGCCGACGTGATGAATGAGACGATGCAGGATGCCTATGAATACAAATATGACCGGAGCAGCGAGCGAAAGAAGAGAGAAAAGAACGAAATCGGCATCCAGGCGCTCCGGGGAGGAACCATTGTGGGAGAGCATGAGGTGATTTTTGCCGGAAAGGATGAAGTGATTGAATTTAAGCACACCGCGTATTCCAAGGCGATTTTCGGCAAGGGCGCCGTGGAGGCGGCAAAATTTTTGTCCGGAAAACCGGCGGGCATGTATGATATGCATGATGTTATCGGATAATGCGCCGGGTGTATTCGCTGCGGTATTTCTGATGGGTTTTCATCGACAGGGTGCGCTCATACAGCTCTGCGGCAAAAATGTCCTGATTTAGCAGGGATCCTGCATCTTCTGACAGATCAGAGGAGGCATTCGAAAGCTTCGTAATAAGCGGAACGGATGCCTTCTTTTTTAATTCCTTCATAAGAGCGGCGGCTTCCCGTCGGAATCCGAGAATCCGCAGATATGGAATATAGTCGATTTTTTTCCCGTGTTCATAGTCTGACTGCGTGATGTCCAGCAGCATGTGGGTAAATACCCGGGCAAGACGCGTGTAGGTTACATCCCGGCTTTTGCATATCGCGCAGAACTGTTCATAATCCTGATACTGCGCAAAGCAGTTTTTGATCCGGTGTGCCAGCTGTGTACCGCAGTCCCCATAGGAGGACAGAGCGGCCGGATCGTTTTTTAAAATCACATATGCCAAAAGCCCGGAAAAGTCATTGGGACGAAGCAGCTGTTGTGACTCAAAAAGCTGCAGGAGTCTCTGATAGGAATAGGGCGGCACAGCATGCTTCAGTTCGTCAACGTTTTTCGGATTCTCCAGAATTTTACGAATGGCTGTGGCAGACGGGCAGCTTCCGGTCAGCGCAGTCTCGTGGTAATTGTCCTGGCTGCGCAGAATCGGAAGCGGGTTTAGGTTGGAGTTTCGCATGCGCAGAGCTTTCCGATATTCCACCGCGAGAATGTTGTTGGGGGTGCGCAGCAGGGAATCCGCCGTTTCTTTGCCGGTATATGCGGTAACGGCCTTTGCCCTTGCCACGGGGAAATTGTCCCCTTCCCGAAGCTGTCCGGAGAGCGCGGTCCGGTATGACTCCGGCTCATCGATCAGAATGGAGACGGTTTCGTCCAAAAGCTGCAGATCCAGACATTCGACGCCGAAACAGAGCGTGTCCACGCAGCCTGTTTTTTCGAGTGCAGCGACGCCCGCATGGGCAAAGGCTTCGGCTGAGGCGGTTGCCCAAAGCGCAGGAAGCTCGATCACAAGATCGGCACCGTCTGAGAGCGCCATCTGTGCGCGCTCGTATTTGTCAACGATGGCAGGAGCGCCCCGCTGCACGAAATCACCGCTCATGACGATGATGCAGTAGTCGGCACCGCTCATTTCCTTTGCCTGTCTGATCTGATATGCGTGTCCATTGTGAAACGGATTGTATTCTGCGATGATGCCGACTGCTTTCATAAATACCTCCCGGGGGCGTGTTTGGATTTTGCTGTCATTATAGCATGATGGGGCGTCGGGGTCAAAAGGTCATGCAGACTGGTTAAATTGAGTTCTTTGTCTTAAAATTGGGCAAAACGGTTACTTTGCCCAACGCTTTTTTTCTATCTCCTTGATAAAATGAAACAAACATCATGGGACAAAGGAGAAGGATAGCATGACATCAATCGGACACGCAGTAGAGCAGAGAGCGGCAAGGGCTCTTATCAACCGCTTTTATGATAATCTGGCAAACAGTGAGGAACGTGCGAAGATTCTGCTTCAGGCGGTAGATCGGAGCACAAGGTTTTTTACAGAATTTTCTCCGGAGCAAATAGAGAAGCTTAAGGCAGGCATTCAGAACCCGGACAACCGCTACATGAAGCTGTTCAACCTTATGCTGGATGAGAGCGATCCGAAGTTTTCCAAGCGTATGCTTATGAATCTGGGCTATGAAGCGACCTTTCGCGGCACCCGCATGATCCGGAAGAATCGGGAAAAATACGGCTGCAACATTCCCTGGCTCATCCTCTTTGATCCCACGATGGCATGTAATATGCACTGCGTCGGCTGCTGGTCCGGAACCTACGGTCATAAGCAGAGTCTCAGCTATGAAGATATGGATCGGATTGTCACTCAGGGAAAGGAGCTGGGCGTATATTTTTATATGCTAACGGGCGGGGAGCCCATGGTACGGAAAAACGATATTCTGAGTCTCTGTAAGAAGCACAGCGATTGCTTTTTTGCGGCGTATACCAATTCTACCCTGATTGATGAGGAGCTTTGCAGGCAGGTAGTGGAATTGGGCAATCTGACCTTTATGGTATCCATTGAGGGCACACCGGAGACGAACGATGCAAGACGGGGAAAGGGACATTATGATGCCGTTATGAAGGCGATGGATCTTCTGAAATTATACGGCATCGTATACGGCACCTCGATCTGCTACACCCGGGATAATATCGAGGCGGTTACCAGTGATGAGTTTCTGCGTTTCATTGCCGGAAAGGGCGCACATTTCGGGTTCTACTTTCATTATATGCCGGTGGGTCAGAATGCGGTGCCGGAGCTTATGCCTACCGTGGAACAGCGCAGGAAAATGATTGAGCGTATCCGTTATGTCCGCTCTGCGGATTGTGATATTCCCTTTTATCCGATGGATTTTCAGAACGACGGCGAGTTCGTGGGCGGATGCATTGCAGGCGGAAGGAACTACTTTCACATTAACTCGGTCGGTGACGCAGAACCCTGTGTGTTTATTCACTTTTCGGACACGAATATTCACGACAAATCCATTCTGGAAATTTTACAAAGCCCATTGTTTATGCAGTACCATGAGGGACAGCCGTTTAACCGCAATCATCTGCGGCCTTGTCCGATGCTGGAGAATCCAAAGCTTCTGCGAAAGATGGTGGAGAAAACCGGTGCACATCAGACGAATCTGGAGTTTCCGGAATCGGTGGAGCAGCTGTGTGGGAAATGTGATGCGTATGCCGATGAATGGGCTGCGGTCGCTCAGGAATATTGGGACACCCATCCCCATAAAAAGACAGCGTATGAAAATTATACACCCGAGAAACGGGAGCATCCGGAGCTGGCGGCCTTTGAACATGCGGACATAAACTGAATATTCTAAAAAAGACGATGTGCATCTCACACCGTCTTTTTTTAGCCGCAAAAGTATCACGACAGAAAATTATGTGGAATTTAGGGACATAAAGTGTTATAGTTTCAAGAAGATAAAACTTTCCTGTCATAAAACCGACATCATTCCGTGCTCCGGACAACCTGTTTTAGGAGAAGCAGAGACACGAGGGCGGCAGCTGACAGGGAAAGTTCCGGAAGGAGAAAATTATGTCCAATTTTACGCAGAATGCGATTAGACAGACCTTTACGGAAATGCTGGAGGATGTGCCGTTTGACAAGATCACCGTTACCGCGCTCACAAAAGCCTGTCATATCAGCCATAACACATTCTATTATCATTATAAGGATATTTATGAGCTTCTGGATATCTGGCTGAACGAAGAACTGGGCAATTATGTTTGGGAGGAATGGGAAGGCGGCTGGGAGGAAAATACCAAAGCGCTGCTGCATCGCTGTAAGGACAACGCGAAAATCGTTTATCACATTTTCAATTCCCTGTCCCGGGATCATATGGAGCGCTATGTATTTTCTCTGACGAATGATGTCTTTTTTCAGTATGTCTGCAGGAAAGCGGAAGGAAAAAATATTCCGGAGGAAAGGCTTCGGGACATTTCTGACTTCTGCAGGTATGCTTTCGTGGGTTTTGTACTGAGATTTTTTTGGAACAATATGGAGGATGATATTGATACGGGGGTGGAAAAGCTGAGCGGGCTTTTTCTGGGGTTTGTTACCCAGGCGATTGAGAGTTCATCCGGTCATTGATATCGATTTAACCCGTACTTGAAACCCGGACAAAAAGGGGGTATACTGTTTTTATATGTGTGAAAATGAAAAAAGGAGAGGGAAAAATGAATGTTTTAGTAATTAACTGCGGCAGCTCCTCGTTAAAGTATCAATTGATCAATTCTGATACGGAGGAGGTTTTGGCAAAGGGCTTATGTGAACGGATCGGAATCGACGGAAGACTGGTTTATCAGCCTGCCGGCGGAGAAAAGGAGATCATTGAGTCCGCGATGCCGACACACAAGGAGGCCATCCAGATGGTACTGGCTGCCCTTGCCAATGAGAAAACGGGCGCGGTAAAGAGCTTGTCGGAGATTGATGCGGTGGGACACCGGGTGGTACATGGCGGCGAAAAATTTGCAAAGTCTGTCGTGTTAAAACCGGAGGTGCTGGCACAGATTCAGGAGTGTAATGATCTTGCGCCGCTCCATAATCCGGCAAATCTGATCGGAATTCATGCCTGTCAGGAGCTGATGCCCGGGGTGCCTATGGTGGGAGTGTTTGACACGGCTTTTCATCAGACCATGCCGAAAAAGGCGTTTTTATACGGGCTTCCGTATGAATATTATGAAAAATACAAGGTCAGAAGATACGGGTTTCACGGAACCAGCCACAGCTTTGTGTCAAAGAGAACAGCGGAGTTTTTGAATCTGGATTTAAGAAATTCCAAAATTATCGTGGCGCATCTGGGCAACGGAGCCTCGGTCAGCGCGGTGTTAAACGGAGAATGTGTGGATACGTCGATGGGACTGACTCCGTTAGAGGGTCTGGTCATGGGAACGCGCTCCGGAGATATCGATCCCGCGATCATGGAGTTCCTGGCCAAAAAGGAGAACCTCGACATTGAGGGCGTGATGAATGTGCTGAACAAAAAATCCGGCGTGGAAGGAATCTCCGGCGTTTCCAGTGATTTTCGGGATCTGGAGGCAGCCTATAAGGAAGGAAATCAGAGAGCCATTGATGCCTGCGAGGTATTTTCTTATCGTGTGGCAAAATATATCGGAAGCTATGTCGCAGCCATGAACGGAGTGGATGCCATTGCGTTTACCGCGGGAATCGGAGAAAACACCTCCTTTATCCGGGAAAAGATTGTGGCATATCTGGGATATCTCGGAATCACGCTGGATCAGGAGGCCAACAAGGTGCGGGGAGAGGATCAGATCATTTCCACAAAGGATTCCCGGGTTGCGGTGTGCGTGATCCCGACAAATGAGGAGCTTGCGATTGCCAGAGAAACCGTGGCACTGGTGTAAATTTGTGGTTGACAAACGCCCGCTACATAGGTATAATTGTCAGAGTGTGAAAAGGAGACGGCTGTGATAGTAGATTTGACCGATGTTTGTTCCTGTGAGAATAAGGCAGTAACGAAAGAAGTAACAATCGACACAACATCCTTCCAATCGAAATTGGGGACGTATTCTTTCATCGAAAAAAAGCCATTCGAGTTACATTTGGTCAACGAGGGGAATAAGCGGCTGCTTATTTCCGGCGAGACAGATGTGATGCTTGCAATACCATGTGATCGCTGTCTGGAGCTTGTTCCGACAGAATTTCATCTCTCCTTTGACCGGACACTGCCGTTGGAAGAAGCGGAAGGGTCGAAAGATGAGGAGGATGAAAGGGAAGGGTACATGACAGGGTTTCATCTGGATGCAGACAGGCTTGTCTGCAATGAAATCCTGATTAACTGGCCAATGAAGGTTTTGTGCAGGGCGGATTGCAGAGGGATCTGTAAGAAGTGTGGTACAAATCTGAACCTGCGTGCGTGTGATTGTACAAAATCCGAACCGGATCCGAGAATGGCAGCTATTCAGGATGTTTTTAACAAATTTAAGGAGGTGTGACCGAATGTCAATTTGTCCGAAGAACAAATCTTCTAAGGGAAGACGTGATAAAAGGAGAGCGAACTGGAAAATGACCGCTCCGAGTCTGGTAAAATGCAGCAAATGCGGGGCTTTGATGATGCCGCACAGAGTGTGCAAGAACTGTGGCTCTTACAACAAGAAGGAAATCATTCCGCAGGATTGATGGTTTGTTTTGGGAAAGTACGACAGGGAGTGTTTGCGAGAACACTCCTCCTTTTTTGCGCAGGGCTGCATAAGGAAAAATTTTGTGTAGTTAAAACTGAGGAACTGTATGAGTGGTTTTCATTGGAATTTTGATAATAAATTTTTTACGGAATTAAATAAGCTGATCGATATGTTCCTGCTCAGTCTGATTTTTGTGGTTTCCTGCCTCCCGGTGTTTACCATAGGGGCGGCCAGCACTGCCATGTATTATACGGTAAATAAGGTGCTGAAACGGAAAATGGGTTATCTGTGGAGGGAATACCGCACCTCCTTTGTTGCAAATTTTAAGCAGGCGACGGGAATCTGGCTGATTTTTCTGGGAATCGGCGCGATCATGGGCATTGATTTTTTTATTCTGCGAGGCTATGCGCTGGAGGGCTATGCATGGGGAAAAATGTATGGGATATTTTTTGTCCTGTTTGTGGCAGAGCTGGCCGTCTGGATGTATGTATATCCAAACATTGCGCGATTTGAAAATACCAATCGGCAGATTATCAAAAACGCGGCATTGATGGCAGTGGTACACCTTCCCCAGACACTGCTGATGATGGTGGCTGCGGTTGCACTTGCGCTGCTGGTCTATGTATGGCCGGTGACGGCTTTGCTCGTTCCGGCAGTTTATATCGGAATCAAAAATCTGATCATGGAGAAGATATTTCGTAACTATATGTCTCCCGAGGATGTCCGGAAAGAGGAGGCATGCGACCAAAGCAGCGATTCACAGTAGGAAACATGATCATTGCAGTTTTTGTTGATTTATAGGAAAAGATATAGTATATTGCATATAGACTGAGAGATCGACAGAGTCAGGAGGTAAATGCGTATGCAGTATGTCGTCCGTGTTGCACTCGATGCGATGGGAGGGGACAATGCTCCCGGGGCGATAGTGCAGGGTGCAGTAGAAGCGATAAGCGAGCGAAGTGATATAGAGATTGTTTTGGTCGGGCAGCAGGAAGTCATAGAGGAGGAGCTGGCGAAATACACATATCCTGAGGGACAGATTACCATCCGCGATGCGCAGGAGGTCATTGAGATGGCGGAGCATCCGGTTACGGCGATCCGACGCAAGAAAGATTCCTCCATCGTGGTCGGGCTGAATATGGTAAAACAGAAGGAGGCAGACGCGTTTGTTTCCGCCGGCAGCTCGGGGGCGATTCTGGTTGGAGGTCAGGCAATCGTCGGACGGATCAAGGGGATTGAACGCCCGCCGCTGGCACCACTGATTCCCACGGAGAACGGAGTTTCCCTGCTGATTGACTGCGGGGCGAATGTGGATGCGAGAGCTTCTCATCTGGTTCAGTTTGCCAAGATGGGTTCCATTTATATGGAAAATGTCATCGGAATTGAGAAGCCCCGTGTAGCGATTGTGAATATCGGAGCGGAGGAAGAAAAGGGAAACGCGTTGGTAAAAGAGACGTTTCCGCTGCTGAAGGAATGTGAGGATATCAATTTTATCGGAAGCATTGAAGCCAGAGATATTCCGCGCGGCTATGCGGATGTCATCGTGTGCGAGGCCTTTGTGGGCAATGTCATCCTAAAGCTCTATGAGGGACTTGCGGGCACGCTGGTGGGAGCGATCAAGCAGGGCATGATGAGCACACTAAAGAGCAAGATCGGAGCTGCGCTTGCTTTGCCCGCGTTAAAAAAGACGCTGAAGGCCTTTGATGCCAGTGCTTACGGAGGAGCACCGCTTCTGGGCTTGAACGGGCTTGTGGTAAAGACCCACGGAAGTGCCAAAGCCAAAGAGGTAAAAAATTCAATCATTCAATGCGTGACCTTTAAGGAGCAGGCAATCAACGAAAAGATTGAAAAGAATATTATATTAAATAAGACAGAGGAACAGAGAGGGTAAGTCTATGGAATTTGAAAAACTGAAAAAAATTATTGCAGAGGTATTAAACGTTGATGAAGAAGAAATCACGATGGATACAACGTTTGTAGATGATTTGGGGGCAGATTCGCTGGATGTATTCCAGATCATTATGGGTCTGGAGGAAGAGTTTGATATTGAAATTGCAAACGAGGCTGCAGAGAAGATTACGACGGTCGGAGATGCAGTTGAGCAGATTAAGAATGCGCTGAATTAGGCGGGGATGGGAGAATGGGGCTGCTGCACGAACGAAACTGTTTGAGTGGCAGCTTTCTTGTTATTATGCGCAGAGGCATAAGGAGGGACCTATGAGCAGGTTGGAGGAAGTTGAGGAGATCATCGAATATCAGTTTCAGAACCGGGGACTGCTCCGGCAGGCGTTGACTCACAGTTCCTATGCAAATGAAAAACGTATGAAAAAACTGTCCGACAATGAGCGGCTGGAATTTCTCGGAGACGCGGTGCTGGAAGTGATTTCCAGTGAGTTCTTGTTTGAACAGTATCCGGATTACACGGAGGGAAACCTGACGAAGCTGCGTGCCAGTCTGGTCTGTGAACCGACGCTCGCGCTGTGTACGAAGGAAATCCATCTCGGAGACTTTCTCTATCTCGGAAAGGGAGAGGATATAAACGGCGGACGCAGCCGGAACTCAATTCTGTCAGACGCACTGGAAGCACTGATCGGAGCGATTTATCTGGATGGAGGCTTTGCCTGCGCACGGGAATTTGTTCGGAAATTTATTTTGACGGACATTGAAAACAAGCAGCTCTTTTATGACAGCAAGACGATCCTGCAGGAGCTTGTCCAAAGTGGGTATGAAGGGGAACTGAGCTATCGTCTGGTCAAAGAAGGAGGGCCGGCGCACGATAAATTCTTTGTGTCACAGGCATGGATCGGTGACCGGCTCATTGGAGAGGGACAGGGGCATACCAAGAAAGCGGCGGAACAGGAAGCCGCTTATCAGGCGTTGCTCCGATTGAAGAAATAATCACAAAAAGCAGACCTGAGGGTGGAGGGATTATGTACTTAAAAAGCATTGAAATACACGGTTTCAAATCATTTGCCAATAAAATTCTTTTTGACTTTCATAACGGAATTACCGGAATTGTAGGGCCGAACGGAAGCGGAAAAAGCAATGTGGCAGATGCGGTGCGTTGGGTGCTGGGAGAGCAGAATGCCAGACAGCTTCGGGGAGCCAGCATGCAGGATGTGATTTTTGCGGGAACGGAGAACCGGAAACCGTTAAGCTATGCCTATGTGGCAATCACACTGGATAATGCAGACCATGCGCTGGCCATTGATTTTTCCGAGGTTACGATTGCCCGCAGGGTCTATCGCTCCGGGGAGAGTGAATATCTGATCAACGGAAACCCTTGCCGCTTGAAGGATGTCAGTGAACTGTTTTATGACACCGGAATCGGAAAGGAAGGCTATTCGATTATCGGGCAGGGACAGATTGAGAAAATTCTGAGCGGAAAGCCGGATGAGCGGAGGGAGCTTTTTGACGAGGCGGCAGGGATTGTAAAATATAAGCGGAGAAAGGTAACCGCGCAGAAAAAATTAGAGAGTGAACGGGAAAATCTGGTCAGGGTCAATGATATTCTGGCAGAATTGGAACGGCAGGTGGGACCGCTGGAAAAGCAGTCGGAAAAAGCCAGACTGTTTCTCAAAAAGAGGGAAGAACTGAAGAAATTAGATGTCAACATGTTCCTGCTGGAAATGGAGCGCATGCAGCGAGAGCTTGCCGAGGTGGAGAGCAAATATAAAATTGCCGATGACAACCTCAGGGAAAGCAGCGAGAGCTATGAAAATATTAAGCTGGAATACGAAAAAATGGAACATGACATGGAGGAGCTGGAGGACAAGATCAACCGGAACCGGGAGGAAATGAGCCAGACAACGGTCATGAAGGGAAAGCTGGAAGGTCAGATCAACGTCCTGCGGGAACAGATCAAGGCTGCAGAGCGTGCGGAGGAGAGCCTGCAGGAGCGCCTGGCGCAGACTGATTCCGGAAAAGCAGAGAAAGCACAGCTTCTGGCAGAATATCAGAAGGAAAAGAAGGAATCGGATGAACAGATCGCACAGGTGTCCGCGCGTAAGGAAGAAGCGGAAGCGGCATTGCAGCGCATCCGGGATCAGATTGCACAGTGCAGCCAGAGGATTGAGGATGGAAAAAACGAGATCATTGAGCTGCTCAATAACAAGGCATCCATCAAGGCACAGCTGCAGAAATTTGATACGATGGCGGAGCAGGTGACGATTCGCAGGGCGCAGTTAAATCAGCGTCTGCTCAAGAGAAAAAGCGAGGAAGCGGACTTAGGGCAGGTGCTCCTGCAATATCAGGAGGAGCTTACAGCGGCAGATCGTAAACTTGACGAATTAAAAAAGCAGGAACAGGAGGCTATGGACCAGGCTTCGGAATGGAAACAGAAGTCAGCGGAAAACCGAAGCAAGGCAGAGAAAGCGACAGCGGATTATCACAAGGCCGTGTCAAGGCTGGAGTCTCTGAAAAATATTGCAGAGCGGTATGACGGATACGGGAACAGTATTCGTAAAATCATGGAGCAGAAGGAGAAGCATGCCGGAATTCTCGGAGTGGTTGCAGATCTGATCAAGGTTGACAAGAAATATGAGATTGCCATTGAGACGGCCTTGGGCGGAAACATTCAAAATATCGTCACCAGGGATGAGGACACGGCAAAGGAAATGATTGCCTTTTTGAAAAAAAACCGTTTTGGACGGGCGACCTTTCTGCCAATTACCGCGGTGACCGGCAGAGATCAGAGCAAGCAGGATGTGTTCCTGAAGGAAGCAGGGGTCATCGGATATGCCAATACGCTGGTTTCGCATGAGCGTGAATATGAGGGAGTGATGGCATATCTGCTGGGACGGGTGTTTGTGGTGGAGACCATTGACGCTGCGGTTGCACTGGCCAAAAAGAGTAAATATTCCTTACATATTGTCACATTGGAGGGAGAGTATTTAAGCCCGGGTGGTTCCATGGCGGGCGGAGCATTCAAAAACAGCAGTAATCTGCTTGGACGTATGCGCGAAATTGACGAGCTCAAAAAAAGGGTTGCCGAAATTGAGCAAAGCATTGAGAAGTGCCGGGAACGCAAGGAAGAGATTCAGACGGCACAGGAGCTTTTGAAGCGTGATCTGGAAAAGATACGAAGTGAGATGCAGGAGCAGTATCTTGTACAAAATACGGCGAAGATGAACGTGGAACGGACACGGCGGCAAAAGGAGGAAAGCAGCGGGGTATTCGAGGGACTCCAAAGGGAAAGCCGGGATCTGGAGGAACAGCTGTCCGGAATCAAGCAGGATAAACAGAAGATTGAGGAAGAGATTTTGGCAGCAGATGCGCGGGAGCAGGAGATCAACGCCGAGTCCGAGAGTTCCGGAAAAATGCTGGAGGAATTGCAGAAGCAGGAAACAGAGGCCGACCAAAAGACCTCCGAGGTTCGTCTGGAGGAGGCATCGCTGACACAGAAGGCGGACTTTGTGCAGGAAAATATCGATCGTGTCAGTGAGGAAATCAAACAGACGGAGCAGGAAGCGCAGCAGATGCTTCAGCAGGCCGGTACGTCCAGAGAAGAGGCCCAAAAACGGAAGCAGGACATTGAAGAAATCGAGAAAACCATCGCGGCCTCTGAGGAAAATTTTGCCCGTCTGGAAACAGAGCTTCAGGAAAATACCGACAAAAAAGAGAAGATGTCTGCGGCATACAAGGGATTTTTCGAGAAACGTGAGGAGGTTGCAAAGCAGATTGCCGATCTGGACAAGGAGATTTTCCGCCTGAACAGTCAGAAGGAAAAGCTTGAGGAGGCAAATGAATTCCAGACCAATTACATGTGGGAGGAATACGAGCTGACCCCGCACAATGCGATGGAATACCGGGACGAGAGCTATACGGAGCTGCCCGAGCTTCGCAAGCTGGTCGGAGGCATCAAGGATGAGATCCGCAAGCTTGGGGATGTCAATGTAAATGCCATTGAGGAATACAAGGAGGTCAGTGAACGGTACGAGTTTTTGAAGGGACAGCACGACGATCTGGTGGAGGCGGAAAATACGCTGCTTCAAATCATTGAGGATCTGGACAACGGAATGCGCACACAGTTTACCCAGTGCTTTGCAGAGATTCAAAAGGAGTTTGACAAAGCCTTTAAGCATCTGTTTGGCGGCGGAAAGGGAACGCTGGAGCTGGTGGAGGATGAGGACATTCTGGAGTGCGGCATCCGCATCATTGCCCAGCCGCCGGGAAAGAAGCTTCAGAATATGATGCAGCTGTCCGGTGGCGAAAAATCGCTGACCGCGATCGCCCTGCTTTTTGCGATTCAGAATTTGAAGCCGTCGCCGTTTTGTCTGCTGGACGAGATTGAGGCGGCGCTGGATGATTCAAACGTAGGGCGCTTTGCCAGTTATCTGCACAAGCTGACAAAGAATACACAGTTTATTGTAATCACGCACCGCCGCGGAACCATGGCGGCGGCAGACCGGCTGTACGGAATCACCATGCAGGAGAAGGGAGTTTCTACACTGGTCAGCGTCAATCTGATTGAAGATGACCTAGAGAAATAAAAACAGAACAGGAGCTAGCTATGGACGAGAAACAATTAGAAACCGATTCACAGGAAACGGGGAAAAAGGGATTTTTTGCGAGACTGGTATCGGGACTTACCAAGACAAGAAATAATATTGTTTCCGGCATCGATGCCGTATTCCACGGATTTTCCAAGATTGACGATGAGTTTTATGAGGAGCTTGAAGAAATCCTTGTCATGGGGGATCTGGGAGTACATGCCACAGAGGAGATTATCGGGAAGCTGAAGCAGCGGGTGAAGGAGGAAAAGATCAAGGAGCCCGCGGACTGCAAGGAGCTTTTGATCGAAAGCATCCGGGAACAGATGAATGTCGGGGAGACGGCTTATCGGTTTGAGGAGGAGAAATCCGTCGTGCTGGTCATCGGTGTCAACGGTGTCGGAAAGACCACTTCGGTGGGAAAGCTGGCGGGAAAGCTGAAGGGGCAGGGAAAACGTGTCATTCTTGCGGCCGCAGATACCTTTCGCGCCGCAGCCGGAAATCAGCTGAAGGAATGGGCGAATCGTGCCGGAGTGGAGATGATCGGAGGACAGGAGGGAGCGGATCCCGGCTCTGTCGTATATGATGCGGTGGCGGCAGCAAAGGCCAGAAACGCAGATGTGCTGCTTTGCGATACCGCCGGCAGACTCCACAATAAAAAGAACCTGATGGAGGAATTAAAAAAGATCAACCGTATTCTGGAAAAGGAATTTCCCGGAGTCTACCGGGAGACGCTGGTCGTTCTGGATGCCACAACCGGTCAGAACGCGCTGGCGCAGGCGCGTCAGTTTTCAGAGGCTGCAGAGCTTACGGGGATCATTTTGACGAAGATGGACGGCACGGCCAAGGGCGGAATTGCCGTAGCCATCCAGTCGGAGCTGGGAATTCCGGTAAAATATATCGGTGTGGGTGAGAGCATTGACGATTTGCAGAAGTTTGACGCGGATCAGTTTGTAAAGGCTCTGTTTGATGTGGAGGAAAACAATGTTGACGCTGGACAAATTTGAGGAAGCAAGTGAAAAGGTAAAAGAAGTGACACTGGAGACAAAGCTTGTCTACAGCAGCTATCTGAGTGAACAGACGGGGAACAAGGTTTATCTGAAACCGGAAAATATGCAGTTTACCGGAGCCTATAAGGTGCGCGGCGCTTACTATAAGATCAGTACGCTGTCAGAGGAGGAGATCAAACGGGGGCTGATCACTGCCTCGGCCGGAAATCATGCGCAGGGAGTGGCTTATGCCGCAAAATGCTATGGCTGTAAAGCCACCATTGTCATGCCCACCACCACGCCGCTGATCAAGGTAAATCGTACCAAAAGCTACGGGGCAAATGTGGTGCTGTACGGAGATTTGTATGATGAGGCCTGCGCTTATGCCTATGAGCTTTCCGAGAAGGAGGGATATACCTTTATTCATCCCTTTGATGACCTGACGGTAGCGACCGGTCAGGGAACCATTGCGATGGAGATATTCAAAGAGCTGCCGCTGGTGGAATATATCCTCGTTCCCATTGGCGGAGGCGGGCTTGCCACCGGAGTGTCCACGCTGGCGAAGCTGTTAAATCCAAAGATTCAGGTCATCGGCGTAGAGCCGGCGGGCGCAGCCTGCATGAAGGCGTCTCTGGAAGCCGGAAAGGTTACGTCCCTTCCAGTAGTCAATACCATTGCGGACGGAACCGCAGTGCGCACACCGGGAGAAAAGATATTTCCCTATCTGCAGAAGAATCTGGATGACATCATTACGGTAGAGGATGACGAGCTGGTGGTGTCCTTTCTGGATATGGTGGAAAACCACAAGATGATCGTAGAGAATTCCGGACTGCTTACGGTGGCAGCCTTAAAGCAGCTCGGGGCAAGGGATAAACGTGCGGTATCCATCTTAAGCGGCGGGAATATGGATGTCATTACCATGTCTTCCGTGGTGCAGCAAGGGTTGATTTTCCGCGACCGGATCTTTACGGTATCCGTGCTGCTTCCAGATAAGCCTGGAGAGCTTACCAAGGTTTCTGATATCATTGCAAAGCAGCAGGGGAATGTCATTAAGCTGGAGCACAACCAGTTTGTATCCATTAACCGTAATGCGGCGGTTGAGCTTCGAATCACATTGGAAAGCTTTGGAACAGAGCATAAGGCTCAGATT
>JAFUTQ010000066.1 GCA_017484135.1 Lachnospiraceae bacterium | reverse complement strand
TCTTCCATTGGTTACATTTGCACCCACTACTCCGCCGGACGCATTGCTTTTCGACCAGAGCTCGCTGTCTTTTATGGTAATCTTCTCCACGTTAAAGCCGGATACCACCTGACTGTTTGCAATCACGCCACCCACCACATTCTGCGATGCGATCCGTGTCTCCGCAAGTGTCACATTCTTTACAACCAGATTGTTGATATAACATTCTCCGACTACACCTGCCGCCGGAAGCCGGACATAGGTATTGCTGGTATCGTCTGTCTCATCTCCGATTTTGGAATCCTTTATTTCAATATTCTGCACATCAATTCGATTCGTCCATGCCCCTCCGACAATTCCACCGATTCCATAATTCACATAGCTGTCATTGGTATGATCTCCGGTCGTACTTTTTACCTGAACCTTGTTCAACACCGGTCCATCTACCGTCAGGGAGCTCGTGGTACTTCCTGCAATGCCCACAAAGATGCCGACCAGTCCCCCGGCACTGCGATAGGTGCCCGTACTGCTTACCGTAACCGTTGTGTCGGAAACCGTATCTGTCGTGCTCTCACTTGTTTTTGTAATCGTTACCGTTCCGCAAGAGCTGCTGCCATTGTTTTGATAATTCGAATAGGTATATCCCACACGCCCGATAAATCCCCCCGCATCATTTGCCGTGGACCGGATTCCGGCATGAGACACATAACAATCGGTAAATATAATATCTCCATAGTAAGTATGTGTTGTCCATCCATAGGTGCCGTCATATCCCTGTACATAGCCTGCCAACCCGCCCACATAACTGCTGGTGTACATTGCCACGTTCTTTGTAGAATCGTCTGTTCCCTTCACTCCGCTGTTCGTAAAGGTGATCCGCTGCTGCTTATTCTGCGTAGCGCCTGTAGAGTAATAGTTGATGCAGCCCACCAATCCACCGACATAGGCCGCAGAGCTTCCGGAGATATCATATGCCGCTGCATCTCTGTCGGTATCCCTGCTTAAAACCACATTGTCAAAATTCCAGATGCCCTTTACATATCCGGCAATTGCACCGCATGCACTGCTGGAATTATTGTCCATTACCCTGCTGTTGCAGATGTTCAGATTCTGTATGGTAAAGCCGCCTCCGGTGCGTGCGCTGGTATCCGTGTCCGGTCTTATGGTCTGCAGATTGTTAAACATCCCTGCAGTTCGAATATTTGCATCCCAGTCGCGCACCATGTCAAGCTGTACCTTGGCACTGTCCTTGTCCGGATCCATTCTTCCGTCAAAGTCTGCCTTAAATACGGAATAGGTGGTCTGATACAGCGCTCCAAAGCCCCGGAAGCTTCTGCCAAATTGTGCCAGATTATAAACGTAGGCCGGATCACTGTTATCCAGCTTATACGTCGTCTTGATATTGCCATTATTGATGCTTCCGTAAGTGGAATTATTTGACGGCGTCCAGTTCAGATAGCTTAAATATCTGCTTCCGCTCTGATGAAGTGTAGTCTTGTAGCTGCCGTCCGCAATCCCCGAAAAATCCATGTACTTTGCATAAATATATGGATAATGCTTTTGTCCGTCATCGTTTTTCGTGGCCTCATTAAAATCCGATACCGAACCGCTATTCGCCGACGCATAGCCGCAGCCCACATTCGAGTATGCTGCCTTTCTGCATATGGCCGTATAATCATAAGCATTGGTATGGCTCGTATTTACCGCACCGCTGTCATAGATCGAAAAGGCATCGGAATTGAGCGCCAGCGCCGCCACCTCCAGTTGCTGGACATTGTAAATATTCAATGTAAATCCGCCGACGCTGTCTCCTTCGACCTTGATCCTGCCTTTCTCCGCATCACTGATTCCGGTCGAAAGATAGCCCCCATTTACAATCGGGAAGGAATAGGACAACGGAATGCTGCCCGTCCCAAGCGTCTCGATCACTGCGTCCGTTGTGCCAAAGGCTGTTCCGTCATAGAGCACATAGCCGTCCTCGACCCACCCGATCAGCTTACAATTGCGCTTATACAGATAACTGTTTCCTGCAAATGCCGTTTCAATCGCAGTATCCGGACTTCCGGTGCCGCTTACCCGCACGGAATAATTTGCGAAATCCGCTTCCTTCAAATTTCGGAGAATTAACGAACCTCTCCGCACATACCCTGCATAAGCCCCCGTCTTGACCGTCGTTCCGCTGCTATAGGTAATGGTAAGGGTCATATCCACGCTGACATTGTCAATGATGTTGTCGCCGCCCAGCACTTCCGCTGCCACACAGGCCCCGCTGCCGCTGCTTCCCAGCTGAATCGTCTGTTTCACTCCGCCATCCGTCTCCTGCGCAAGATGCAGATCCTTGATTACCGCGCCCTTGATATACTGAAACAGGGCATAATTTGCCGCTGTGTTGGTGGTTTTTGGCATGGTAATGGTGGGATTCCCCTTTCCTACCATGACGCCCGCAAACGGATATCTGGTAGAACCGATTCCCACGAAATCACAATTGATGATGTAATCATTCAGATCACTATAGGTCGTCAGGTCAATATCTGCCACAATCTGATAATAGGCTGTGCGAAGCTGCTCTCTGGTGGGGAAATTGGCCGCACCATAGGCGGCAGAGGTGTGTTCCGTTATCAATGTGCCATCGACATTACACCTCGGGTTCCCCAACTCGTCCACGTTTCCATTGCCGACCAGATTTACTGTCCATTTTGTGGCATCGTTTCCATTGCCCTGAAAAATATTTACATATGCCCCGGAATCCGTCATATACAGATATAGATTCATCAGCTGACGGCTGGTGCTGATCTGGTACGGATCCTCATAGGTGCCGCAGCCCACTGTAAGATTGCCATTCTGGGGATTTACAAAAATCTGTCTGCTTTTTTGGTCTTTATTATGCACATAGGGAATATACGCTTCCTTCCCCGTCTCCGCACCTGCATTGTTTATTTTTTCAATCAGTGCGGCATCCCGCACCTGATCATTGTACTCAACACCGCGGCTGATTTCCTCCCCGTAGGTAACGTTCCCCGCAGTCGCATCCGCTTTTGTAAAGGTGTAGAGCACCAGTTTATTGGTATTTTCATTCGTGACACTGGAATAATAGTATTCACAAATAAAGGATGCAAACCGGAACACCTTTCCGGTCTTATCCGTCGCTGATGTCCCCGGCTCAACCCGGTCGGAATCCACCTTCATATTGCTCAGATAGACCTTGAAATTGGTCGCGTTCTCACTTCCCACCTTTCCGATCAGCGCTCCCGCAGCCTTTTTATCCCCTGTATAATTCCGGGTCTTTACCCCTGTGATGGTCACGGTCGCGACCGGTGAGGTAGAACTCAGATTCCCACCCTGAACATTTCCAAGCATCAGGCCGGAGCAGTCACTTCCGTAATTGGCAAGCCTTGCGCCGTCAAACACAATGCCCGAAATCGTAACCGTACCCGACACATTTCTGGAACTAAGCATGCCCGAATTACTTCCCAGATTTGCCGCTGTCCCCTGGAATGTCAAATTTTCTACCTTAAATCCGCTGGCATTGTGAAACAACCCGGCGTGCATCAAATAATGCTGTCTGGCAGCCTGCGGAGTCCGTTTGTCACAGTCCTGTGCATGTGCATTCTCCGCAGCTTCGATCTCCTCTGCATACAACCGGATGATTGTATCGATTTCTCCGGTATAGGTACCGCCGGAAATCAGTGTGGGATAAAAGCTGTAGCCCTTCATGTCAAAGGTTCCCTGAAGCTTCCATGTGCCGTTATAGTCCATCGCACTCCCCGTCGAAAAATACGGCAGAAAAAATCTCTGCAGATAATTACTCGTTCTCGTATATTCATAGAGATGCCACAGCATAAGATCCTCGGGCGAATCCAGTGTTGCCGTAGTGCCGCTTACCGCAATCGGCTGATAGTCTGAGGTAAACAGATTGTAATAATATCTGGTATAGGGATTGCTTGTCGTCACAACCCGGTTCTGATAGCTCTGATAGTCGCTCTCTGCCATATTCCCGAAGTCAGGCAGAAGGATATTCACAATTCCCCCAAAAGAATTGTCTGCGTCCATGATCGTTCCGTAATATCCATTATTGGAATTGACCCAATTGCTTGTGATCTTTCGGTTGACCCCTGCGATTTCGTCAAAATTGGTATATCTTTGTACCGTAACATTGCTTGAATCAATATAATACTTATCCGCGGTCAGCGTGATCATTGCATATCTGGCATCTCCCACCAGCAGCCCGCAGAAATTCTGATTCTGATCCACGCTGTACATGGTCATACTTTCCAGCTTAACCGGTGACTGAAAGTCCAGCTTTCCGCTAAATGTGGTAAACAGTCCGCCCACATGACCTCTGCTTCGAATTTCGGAATTTCCCGTAACCCGGATTCCCACCGCTCCATCTGCGATGACCTCTGCATTGTCCCATTCGTACCCCAGAAATCCTCCGGTAACCCGCAGATTGGTTGTTGAGCTGTTAGAAATGTTTTGCGCATCAATTTCCGCACCGTCGACCGTAATATCCGTCAAATGTACCCCCGCATAGGTATTTGTGGTAACCCTTGACTCGACGCCAGCCCAGTCATGCTGATTGTGCCAGACACTCCGGTTGATGGATGCGATCAGTCCCGACATTCTGGCGTGGAACAAATAGCTGGACAGATTCTGCATAAAATAGTTGCCAACCTTCAGCCGTGTCCCCACTGTAACCGTATCAATCACAATATTGTACGCACTCCCGGTAGTCCATGCATTGCCATTGGTAATGATGCTTCCGGTCAGTCCGCCCACAACCTGCTGCGCACGAATATTCTCGATTTCGGGTGCAACCATACAATTTCTGCAGGTAAAGATTCCGTTTCCAAGCTCATAATATCCGAAATAGCCGCCATAATAATAGCTGTAGCCGGTTCCGTATACATAGCAGCCTGTCCGCATCTTCATCTGATTGTCAACCTTTATGACGCTGATGCTTCCATCCGCGCGATAGGCAAGGCCGCCGAAATTTGAAGGATAGTACAAAACGCCATCCAGCGCAAAGTTCTCAAAAGAAGCATCTTTTACCGCCGGAAAAAGTCCCGCCATGCTCTGCTGTGAAACAATATACAGCCGAACGTCCGGCTTTGTTCCATCCGCCTTCTGACCGATCAACGTTCCCCGGAACGGATAACTGATACTGTCGTTTCTGCTCAGAGAATAAATTCCGGCTGTTTCCAAATCCAGATCTCCGGTAATCACATAATCCGCCTGCAGCAGTGTATTTGCCGTTTCCCCGCTTTGGAAACAGTCTGCGGCAAAGCGCAGCGCGGTTCCTCCGGATACATTGAAGGTATTCAACGCGATGGCAAGACGCAGCGCATCTGCTTCATCCGAAAGCTCGTAAGCTCCCTCTCCATTGCGGGACACGGTTCCCGTCACCTCCCGACCATAAGCCCTGCTGTAATCAATGACCAGCGAATTGTCGGTGTTATCTCTGACATTTTTGTACAGACCACCGTAGGTGCCCACATCATCCAACGTGTAGTTGAGATAGTTATTGTAACAGGCATTTGTCCACACGGCATTCGTGATGTCATCGGCGGTGGCATTCCGCTGGTAGGTGGCATCCTCTTCCAGATAAATCAGGGATTCATTCTGATAACCGGCAACATATCCACGGTTGGTCTTGTAGCGGAAGCCGCTGATAGCAGCTGTTCCGTACTGGTAACCGATGCCGCTCACATCAATCACACCATCCCAGCCCTTCTCAGAATCCTTTGCTCCCAGAGAAATGATACATCCCTTGTCCACCCAGCTGAACAGACCGCCTACATAATTCGGACGATAATTATCATTATTTTGATAATAAATGATAAAGGAACTAACGGTAATATCTGTAAGCCGAAGCTTGGACTGCGTTTCCACCACGCCAAAAATGCCGCCCACATAGGTGCCGCCAATCCGGTGTGTTGTGTCATAGTTTACCTTCACATCACTGACCAGAATATTTTTTCCGGAAGCACGTCCGGCAATACCGCCCACAAATCCAGTCGCCGTCCGTGATGTCTGTTTGCCGGCATCATAGCCGTCACAGCCCAGACAGGGCAGAAACTGATAATCCCCGTCAAATCCGTCACAGCTGATATCGGAAATCGTCACGTTGTCTCCATGAATATATGCCACCACGCCTCCGGCTGTATTGGTAATACTTCCGATGGTCGTCGTGTTGTAAGTGCCGTTATATCCGGCTGCGATCTGCTGATCTCCCTTGATTCCAATATGAGAAATTTCCATTTTGGCAGTTGAAGAAGCGCCCGTGGTTTCATAGATGCCGACCACTCCGCCGGCATACTGCGCCACGCCATATCTTCCAATACCCGATTTTACCATGGAATTTAACTGAAAATTCCGAATGGTGACCGCAGAATCCACTGCCCTGCCGATGAAGCCTGCTGCCGTACCGGAAGCCACAAAAACGTTGTTGTTTCTTGAAACCTTCTGCTCTGAAATCACCGTCGCATTCTGGCAGAGACCGATCAGCCCCCCTACTGCCTGACTGGTATTGTTGCTGTATACGTTTCCGCTGTATCCGACATGATTGGCACTGCTCAGGTTTCCCATTACCTCCAGACTGCTTCCCGCAGACAATCTGCCCACCAGTCCGCCAATCGCAACACCGGTTCCATTGGAATTGTACACAGTGTCCGCCACATTGGAGGTATTATAAACCTGAACATATATATTTCCCTGCACATCCCCGACATATCCTCCGGCAATCCGTGCATTGACCGTAATACCCGTCAGGTTCAGTCCCGATCCGTCTATCACCAGTTCATACGTTTCTCCGCCTGCACGCTGATTGATTACGGTGCCGTACAGCGCTCCTGCAACTCCTCCGGTAACCCCCTCACTTGCTGCTGTATTCAGATTGGTGACGGTTCCTCGAAGCGTCACATTCCGACAGACCACGGGCTTTTCATCCGTGGCAATAAAGTAATTCGCCAACCCCGACGTTGCATTGTCTAACTGAATCGTAAAGTTGATGATACTCGCGCCGCTTCCCAGATATTGAAAGAGCGGACTGTTTAAATTAAAAGAGGTACCGGAATCATAATACTCCTGAACGGTCCCCCGGAACGGATATTCCGCCGTCCCAATGCCCGTAAAGCCGATTTCATTCAGATTCCAGACATTGGTGGTGTTATCCAGCTTTGCAAATTCAAAGATATATCCCTCAAGAGAGCTGTATTTACTGAGCTCCTGCAAGGCCAGCACATCGTTGTATGTCTGAACATAAAATTTTTTTGTTCCGCTTTCATTTAATGTTTCCAATGTGTAAGGAACATTTTCTGAATCTGCGTAGCTATAAACCGGGGCACCGAAATATGCCTCCTCTACCGTCTCAAGTTCCTCCGGATTGTACAAAAGCTCATCGCCCGCTGTCTCATCTCTGTCCGGCTCTGCCTGTGCATCTGCTTCTTCCGTGTCAGCTTCGGTATTTTCATCTACGTTCTGCGTCTCCTCCGAAACTGCCGCCTCTGCTTCCTGCGGATCCGTATTTTCCTCCTCCGATCCGATCGAATCTGCCGACGGCACTGCTTCATTCTCTTCAGACTGCTCATCCGTCGATGAATCCATCTCTGTATTCTGCTCCGGCTGCATATCCCGATTTTCTGTGTTCGTTTCTTCTGTATCCGGATTTTCTGTATCCGCATTTTCTGTATCCGGATTTTCCGTTGCTTCCGTTTCCGTGTCACTCTGTGTTGTAAACGGCAGCAGGGCTCCCGCAGCCAAAAGCAGGTTCTGAGCGCCTCCTGCAATCAGATAGAGTCCACTCATGACCACTACCATCACTGCCATTAAAATAAGTAATCGTTTGATTCTGGCTTTCATTTTGTCCAACTCCTTCGCCACTTGGCTAATCGGCAACTGCTTCCGCTGTCACCAGTCCCTCAAAATCCGTCTTCGTCAGCGTTCCTGCGGTCATCTCCGTCATAAAAAGGTCCGTCTTGTAAAATGTCACATCGATACTTGTGTAGGGCATAGCCGACACCTTCATACAAGTCCATGCTCCATCCGTATAGGTACCAATTCCGGCAGGGTCATCCAATTTTGCCGCCAGATAATATTCATCGTACTCGCTGATCTTCAAATACTCTCCCCGCCAGCGTATGATTACCTGAGGTTTGATAGAAATGCTGCTGTCATCCGTCACTACATCGCCCTTGGTCTTGATGTTATACAGCAGCCCGGATAAATCATTGACCCGCTCCTGCCAGTTCGTCTCATAATCACTTTCACTCTGTACCTGAAAGGCTGCACTTTCCACACTCAGGGAAATCTCGGAATAGACCCCTTGAAAGATGCCCAGCAGACGGTTCTGCTGATTGTCGTCATTTTTTACATAGTCCGGCGCCGTGGGATATGCCACCGCCAGCACCCTCGCCTGACTGCCGGCTTCGTAGCGTTCCGGATCAACCATCTGTATCATAAGCCTGTAGGTATCCTGCGACAACGTGCCGCCCGGCAGTGCTCCTGTAAATCCGATCCCATTGGTATCTGTCGGTACGGCAACCGTTCCATCCGCATTTTCCTCGTACAGCGTCTGCCATTCTTCTCCGTTTTCCATTTTCCGGATGTAATAATTGGCTCCCGTCGGTACATCCAGCAGAACAAATCGGATCGCATATTCCACATCCAGATTTGCGTCATTGTAAAGCAGATGGTTTTCGTAGTTGCGCACCTCAATATCAAAAATTGTGTCCGCACCTCCGGTCCACTTGCTGGTATTGACGTTAATCGGGAGTGCATCCGCCTCATTTTCTTTGATATATTCCAGATCCACAGTGGTTCCCGTCACGGTCTCCATCTTATCACTGTCAAAATATAATCCCGATGCAACGGAGATTCCCTCCCGGAAATTCACCGAATAATATTTGGCAAACACAATTCCGCCACTCAAAGCCAGAACCGCAAGCACCGCACATCCTGCCAGAACAAGCTTTTTCTTATTTTTTATTATTTTATCTTTAATTTTTATCCCTGAATGTCCGTCTTTCATATTGTTATCTCCGGATTTTTGTTGCGTTCACTCTAAGTCTCATTTACGGACGGACGTGGCTGCAATGCCCGCACGATCACATCCACAAGATCCGTTTCTTTTTTGTATCGGCTGAAATCGATCCCGTCCTTCCATGAGATCTGAATCAGATAAAAGTCCTTTTCGTAAAGAACCTCACTGCCGTTCATGGATGTCGTGAGCACAAGCTGCTCTGTTCCGTCTGCGCCACCCAGCGTGTAGGACTCATACTTCCCTTTGTTTACCACGTCTGACAAATCCGTGGAAACGCCAAACACATCTGCGCGGCTGGCAGCCGTCTGATCGTCAGCCGTCATTGCCGCACTCGCGCGGAGCTTCCGGAAGCTTTTGACCGACGGCGTTCCATTGTCCTCATAGAGCACCCGGATGTCGCCGATATCCGTCTCCTCCAGATCATACACCGTATAATTTATCGGCAGATTTTCCGTATATGCAAGCTGCATTTCATAGGCGAACCGGCTCTCACGGCCAATCTCATAATTAAACGCATCCGCGTCCGCATCTTGCGGAATCTCATTTGTCACACAGATGACTACCTGCTTTGTCTCTCCCGGATGCATGTTTCCGACAGAAAATACCAGCGAATTTTCGTCTGTGGCGTTTTTCAGATAGAGAAAATACGGCACCATGACATCCTGGTCCTCGCTTACAATATCACGTCTGGAGGATATGACATACCATGCAAAGCTTCCCAGGAGCGCAAGCAATACCACGCTTAATATGGCTAAAATAAGCGGTTTCCTTCTGTCCCCGAAAAAACGCTTTCTTTGTTCTTCCGATACCTTCTGCCCTTCCGTTTCTTTCGTATCATCCGAGCGCTCTGTTTTTTCTATCTCTGTACCTTCTACCTCTGTATGTTCTGCCCCTCGTGTCTTTTCTGTTTCATCAGACATCGTTTCACCTTCATTCCATTTTCAAATCATGTACCGGGAGTTCCGGCATTATTTCCTCCGGCATCCAGACCACTGACTGCAATATGCATCCGGATCTCGCTCACATTGAGCCCGATCAGGGTATCTGCATAATCATAATACATTCCATAGTAAAGCTCCTTTTCATCTGCGCTCAACCCCTCCAGCGTTTTACCGGAGGTTGTAAGGAAATTCCCAAACCGCTCCATATCAAAATAATACTCGCCCTTTCGTTTCTGCCCTTCCTCATCGATATCTCCATATTCATAAAACCACACCCAATAGATGGAAACCTCCTTCTCCTGCTGCAGTTCCAGCGGAACAATCAACGTGATAGCGGACGCGTCCAACCCCTCCACGTCCTCTGTCTCTGCAATCAGCCCTTCATATTGATAGATCTTTTCCACCGGATCATAGCTTCGTGTCCGGTAAAACTGAATATGCCCCTTGAGCAGCTTGTTTAATTGTTCCTGCTCCTCCTCCGTGAGTGTCTCGTCCTCTGCGTCAAACAGCGGGATGCTCTCGGTATTGATCCGGCACTGTGTCACATTCGGACTTAAGGCCGTGATATACAGCTTCAGTTCCCCGCTGACCCCCGGTGCCAGCTGACTTTCCCCATCCGGTCCCGTCTCCACATTGTAAAAGACCGGCATATTGATATCAATAAACCGCTCCCCCTCTGCCAGCGCAGTGACGTCCGGGCCTCCCTCTTCCAGCGCAACCTTAATATACGAAGCTGAATCAGCAGTCAGCGAAAGCTCATTTGCACGGGCAGAGTTCTGCAGCCGAAACCATGCAATGGTAACCGCAAACACCGATATGACCACCAGAAGTGCCATTTCGGATTTCAGAAGCGTCTGCCGGTCAATGCGGATTTTTTTCTTTTTATTTTTCCCGTCCTTCGTTTTCCCTCTCCTGCTCATCCTCATCCTCATCCTTTATTACCAATAGATAAAATATCTGCCATAAATAGGAAATCAGGCACAATAACAACGGCAGCATCACTACAAAAAAATACACACGATTGTTGATCATGGATACAATCAATTTTCCCACGTTGGAACTGAAAGGAATCTCACAGACCAGTTCTCCTGCGATTGCATCGTAAGACACCGGATAAAGATCCGCCTCCTCGTTCATGTCCCCCTTCGTGATATAATAGGTCTCGCCGGTTTCTTCGTCCCGCTTAATGTGATATACCCGATGGGTGTTATAAAACCCCATCAGCGTCGGGTCATCCGATACAAAGGTAATAATATCCCCCACCTCTATTTCATCCTGTGGAACATCCCGAATCAGTATCAGTGCGTTTTCCTCCAACGCAGGGGCCATACTTCTTGTCAGTACCCTCAAAATTTCATATCCGAACATCGACGGATGATAGCCCTTTGCAACCGCGATAATTAAGGAACACAATGCAACGATTACCAACGTAAATACGGTTTCTCCCAGCAAGGCAGCTTTCTTCCTCATAGATCGTTTCGCCGGCATTTTCACAGACCCTTTCACCTACATTTCCTCTGTTTTCGTCCGTTTACCAAAGAATCTGCGTTTCTTTGCAACCGCCTTCTCTGCATTCTTCTTCTCCTGTTTTCTCCGATCCTGAATCGCGGTCAATTCACTGGTAATCAGACTTCTCAGACCATCGTCGGTCAGATTCGGCATTCCCTGAACAATTTCCTCCAGCACCTGACGGATATACCGATTGTCCATCTCCTTTTTGCGTGGTTCCCGGTCAATATTCAGCGCATCTACATCGTTCAGATAATTATGCAGCATGGAATAATTCCATATAATCGAATCATAAATATCCTTTTCAAACTCTCTGGATATGAACGGATCCTGCCGCACCAGATTCACGGAAACACCCACCTGCGTATAAGAATGCAAAAAATTCCACAGTGCATGACAGGCCTTATAATCCCGGTTTTTCTTGATTGCATTGGTCTTTACAATCGGATGCTGCACACTGGGAAATCTCCGCATAATACTGATAAATTCACTGCTTACCAGGGTATTGACCATGCGATGAATCCGAATTACCCGGGAGAAAATATCCTCCTGTTCCATTTCGTTCACTTTATCGGTCTGCTTATCCCGAATTTTTAACTGTAATTTATAATCCACAGTCTCCGTATAGTTGTCTACCCGGGAATTCATCTCCAGATAAGCGCCAAGCTCATCCTTGCTCGCCTCAAAAATCGCATCATATCGTTTATTGACAAAAAACTGCAGCTCGCCCAGCAGCGTGCATATAAACCTGTTTTCATAGGTATTGAGACTTTCTTCCTTGTATACATTCAAAATCCTGTTCGGCACCACCGTGCCATCCTCAGAATTGTATTCATCAATATAGTTGCTGTGCTGCAGCAAATGTCTGACCGACTCCGTTGATATATTCCGGGCAATAGCGATATTTACAACCTCTCGTTCCTCCTCGATAAACTTCCGGGGATTCAACACCACATACTGCAGTGACGGAAGCGCCTCCTCAATCGCCTCCACCCAGCGTTCATCCACGGTCTTTACCAGTCGTACAAAAGAAAAGTCCGCATAATTCGCCCCTGTTTCCAACAGATTATAAAAGTACTGATAAAATTTATCATCCTCATACCGTTCTCTGTGATCGGTCATTTTCGCATATGTATTTTTCACATCGTCCGAAAACTCATCGTATACCATTCCAACCACCCACTTTAGCTTCCGCTCATCCGCTTAAGTCTCAACAGATAATCTTTGCTGATCTTCATTTCCTCTTCCCCGAAGGTTTTGTCCAGATATAGGATCAGCCCGTCAATCTCATCCCGGATAAAGCCCAGACCAAGAGACTCAAACTTGCGAAGAATTTTCTTTGCAAACATAAAATCAATGCCGCCCAGCTCGGTTCCTCCGCAGGCAATATAGCACGGAACAAAATCCTTAATCTGTCTTAAGATACGGTTACCAAAGGTCAGACGGAAATGTTTGATCAGGTAAGAATCCAGCCGATCAAGCTCCGCCAGCATACTATCTGTCAGGGGATGCGCCTGTTTTGCTTCGGCATATAATTGATTCAGATACTGATAACTCACTCTCATGGACGGCGTGTCCGGAGTTTCAAACGGTGCGGCCTTGTCGTCAAGATCAATAGGGATGGCCCGGTCGTACACCTTATCTGCAACCGCAAAGGTGGAATCATCATTATTGATGGTTCCCACATACAGCACATTGGAAGGAATCCAGACCTTACCGTCAATCATTTTGTTCGGATCCCCATCTGCTCCGTTGGATACCACCGAAATAAAACGCTCTTCCTCACGGGGCAGCTCCAGAATTGAAAGCATTTCCGCAAAATAATACTCGACACGGGCGATATTCATCTCATCCAGAATGACAAACCGCAGATCCTCCTGATAATGTCCCTCATACAGGGTCTTTAAGAATTCTGTCTCTGTATATTTCTTTGTAAAGTCATTGTAATAGCCAAACAGCTCCGTTCGGTCACGCCAGGACGGCTGAACCGAACAGATCAGACTCGGATTTTCAATAAACTGACCCAACGCATAGGGCAGAGATGTCTTACCGGTACCGGAAATACCCTGTAAAATCAGCATCTTCGCGGC
The DNA here is from genome assembly GCA_017484135.1 of Lachnospiraceae bacterium. Taxonomy (GTDB): domain Bacteria; phylum Bacillota; class Clostridia; order Lachnospirales; family Lachnospiraceae; genus Roseburia_C. Next base: position 53,285 of record JAFUTQ010000066.1, on the reverse strand, counting down.
TCCAAAAGAGGCAAATACCTGCTTTATTACTTCCAGCTCATAATACAGTCCCAGCTTGCCCGCCGCAAAGTTCCTAAACTGGATGCAAAGCTCCTCCAGCGAATAATCCTTGCGATAAGACGGCACCTCGTAATCGGCAGCCAGATACGTCTGATCCACCGCTGTCAACCGCGGGAAACGGCGTTCGCCGTTAAAATGAAAGACCTCATACCGCCGTTTTCTCGCCATCCGCTCCGCAAGAGACAGCTGCTCCTTTTCTTCCTCCGACAGTTCCTCCGTCTCTTCCTCCGTTCGTTCCGCATCCTCCTGCAGCTCCAACGGTTCTTCTCCATCAACGCCTGCTACGACATCCAGATCAATGTCGTCCATCCGTGCAGGTATGCCATCCTCTTCTCCCAGCTTTTCAATGCGCTCATCCAACCCCGACTGCATGAGCTCAGGATTTACCTCCATGCCAAGATCCGATATTTTCATGGCAAGAATTTTGTCCTTCTCATAATTTGCCTTCATCACCTCACGCTTTAAGGTGACAATCTCATCCTTCATGCGCTCATATTCCACCACGGGAACCTTAAAGCGAAGCAGCACACGGATTCCCCGCACAAGCAAATATATGAGTAAAACAAAAATCGCGAGAATAATAATATGTACTATAATCGCGGATATCCAGCCTGCGGGTGTCATTTCATCCTCGTAAGTGTCAAAAAGTCTGATGTAAAAATTGATGTCAAGTATCCCCAGGATTGCCTCCCAGATTGCCACCACAATATTCCACAGCAGTCCGAAAATATTTCGCATCATGTTGTAAAAATAATAAAAGAATCCGTTCATCGCACAACCTCTTACCTTATGTCTGTTTGGGAGACAACTGTTTAATCGCCGACCTTGTGAGAGATAAATTTCAGCTGGCTCACGATCTGTGCCTCCTGTATGCTGTTTCTGCAGTCATTGTCCGTTCCTTCAAACCATACCCGCACCTTTACTTTGGTCGGTGTGTTTCCCTTCAGCTGAAAGAGCGCCGAGGAATCCCCCGTGTAATAAATCGTGCCGCTCTCTCCGGCAAATGCGCCGCCCGCCTCCTGCTTATGTGTTCCGGTGTAGCCTTTTCCGGTGCTGTTCGTTGCCATATCTCCCGTATTCGACACGTTGGAGTTGGGCTCATATACAGCCACCGTACCGTCATCTAAAATAAAGCTGATGCGGACGCAGCGTTCCGGATGCTGCTCTGCAGAATTGGATGCCTGACTGTTTACATAGGTTCCGTCATTGTTATTGCTGTTTTTTCCCAGCGTAATATCATAAGTATTCGGACTGGAGTTGACCGCCAGTGCTTCCTCCACCTCCAGATAAATATCCGTCTCATAATAATATTTTTCTTTATCTGCTTCCGCAATCTGTTTGGTTCCGCTTACCTCATTGTCCGTCGCATACACCGGACTCAGCATCGTCGTGCCGTTTGCCTCAGTCGTACACGGATACAGGATCTGGGAGGCCCCCGATGCAATACTGATCTCTGTAAGCTTCTGACTGATCCCGGACTGCTCCTTTGCCACATACAGATTTCCCTCGGAAGTGACCTGTAATGACAGACTGTTTACCCTTGCTGTATTGCCCAGCGTAAACCACGCGTAAGTGGCTCCGGACAGCATCAGCACGCAGATCAGCGCCATCACGATCGAGCTTCTTATTTTCCCTGCACTCAAACCCTTAAACCGATTCTTTTTTTTACCCTTCATACGTTTGTCCTCTCTATCATTTCTAATCCGGTGCTCCTGTAACTGTCCCGGTTCCAACCGTAACCGCCTAATATATAAACTTCATCGTCAATTCAATGTATCCCCCTATAATTGCATCCACACACTCCGGATCCTCGCCTTCCGCCCATATCACTGCAGTGTATTTGTCATACTCTCCCGGCTCGATATCCTCACGCATTCCGGTGCACACCATATCCTTTGCCACGAACGGAATCGTCGTGAGCGTATACTCACCGTCTTTGGATTCCACCTGTGCCGCTTTCATCTCGTCACTGGCATATTCCATAAACGGAAATTCTACATCTGATTTCTGAGATTCCGGTTCTCCATCTGCTCCGATCATGGCATAGATCCCCTGTTCTCCCTCCTTAAAAAGCATGACCCACGCAGCATTTTCCACACCCTTGGATTTGTCGCGGATCATCAGCTGATAATGGTAATCATGTATCTCCTCCGTATTATTTTTTATATAGAAGGTATAGGCCACATAATCCACACCGTTGTGATCCCCATCCACATTCATAACATTGCGGTCAATATCGTAGATACTGATATTGTTCGCCTCCACCACTGCCGTGCCATACAGCGTAATCAACTCCTGAGAAAAATCCGTAGTCTCTGACAAAATAAATCCGTCATCTGCCATTTTTCGATCCAGACTGATGATAAATTCTCCGGACTGGGTATAAATTGCTGCCATGATGTATCCCACCACGAGAATCGCAATCAGAATCCCCAGGGTCTGCCATGCCGCTGTCACGCGAAACAGACTTCGGTGAATACTCACCGCCCCCAGCCACCAATGCCGGAATCGGTTCAGCCAGTCAAATCTGCTGAGAAAACTTTTTCTCGGCAGCTTTTCTTTTTTCTTCGGTCTGCCTTCCGTCTTTTTCTGCTCTTGCTTCTCTTTCTTCATGCTGCATTCCTTCTCCAATAGTTTCACCGGTTGTACGTACGCACTTTTGAGCTCCGGAATTGCCCTGTCACTCCGGCAAACGCGGAATAATATCTGCAAAAATCTCCGCGAGCTGTGGATCAAACTGTTTCCCTGCCTCCGACCGGATAATGTCCGCCGCCTGCTTTCCGGTAGTCTGCTTCGGCTTGTACGGCTTCCAGCTGACAATTCCGTCAAACACATCTGCCAGTGCGCAGACCCGGGCCAACAACGGAATCTCCTGTCCCTTTTTGCCGAAGGGATATCCGGTGCCGTCATATTTTTCGTGATGACACATGGCGATGTCAAAATAATCCTGCAGAAGCTGTCCCTGATAAGGAAACTGATAGATGGATTCCACTGCATTGGCTGCATAAATCGTATGATTTTGTATCGTCTGTCTCTCCTCATCCGTCAGTTTGCCGACTTTGTTCAAAATCTCATCCGGTATGTACGCTCTGCCCAAATCGTGGTATCGGAACAGCTCCTCACTGACTGCCGAAAACTGCGGATTGACCGCCTGCCGCATCTGCTCCGGAAACCGTTCACACAGCACATGATAAAAATAGTTGCTGTTACGCCCCACCCGCTCCATGTGTTCTCTTGTGTCCCTTGGGATCGTATTATACAGGCTGTCTAACGTGGGATATTTTCCCTGTACGGACGGAGCCATTTGTCCTTTATCGTATACAATCATATTGTCCTCCGTCAGTGGCTTCAAGCAGCCGTACACAGCCTGTCCATATTTCCCATACAAAAAGAGACCGGCTGCAAAAAATAGACTCTTTCACAATGAATTTTATTCTCTTTTTCGATCTTTTGCAATACTTTTTATGCATTTTTTATATTTTTTTTGTATAATTTTTTACTTTTTTGTCATTTTTTTAAAAAAACTGAAAAAAATCGCCTCGGTAAGAATACTTACCGAGGCGTTTTTTCACAAATCAATGACTGCTCTTATGTATAGGCTGCAATGCTGCGATAATCTCCCGGCAAATGTCCGTCACATTTTTGCCGTCTGTCTGTATGACAAAATCCGCCACCTCCTCGTAGCGCGTTCTCCGTTTCTCCATCAACTCCCGGATATACTGCACATTCATATTTCCGTTTAAGATCGGACGATCCTTGCTTTTTTTCACACGCTCATAAATCGTCTCCGGTGTGGCTGTCAAAAGGACGATCACTCCGTGTGCTTTCATGTCTTTCGTATTTTCGTCACGAAGCACCGCCCCGCCTCCGCAGGATACAATGAGCCCGTCCTTTCTGCCAAGCTCCTGCACCAGCTGTGTTTCAATATCCCGAAACGCTTCCTCTCCGTATTTTTCAAAAATCTCCGATATCGGCATTCCCTGTTTTTCCACAATCAGGCGATCCATCTCTGCGCATTCCCTGTGCAGCATCCGCTCCAGATGATATGCAATCGTGCTTTTTCCCACACCCATAAATCCAATCAGATAAATATTACCCATGTTCTTTCCTTTCTTTATTGAAACGGCTTGCCTATGACAACAAAATCAAACCGTATGCAAAAGCTTAAGCACGGCAGATAAGTCCCCGGCATCCATCTGTCCCGGTGCACTGGCTCTGCCCGCGGTGCCGAATGTCATGGCGGAGCCAAAGCTCTCTCCGCACAGACGGCTGATCTGCCCCATACTGCCCATGGACATTGTAATTACCGGTGCCTTCGCATACCTTCCGGTCATTTCTTCAGTGGCAAATAACAGGGTCAGGACATCCTTCCTGCTGTTTGGCATTACCGCGATTTTTAAAATATCCGCACCCATTTCCTGCATTTTTTTCATGCGCCGGATAAGCTCTTTCGGCTCCGGTGTCTTCTCAAAATCATGGTTTGAGGCGATGACCTTCACATTCGTCTGGTGTACCGAACGGATGATCTTATTTACCACCTCGTCTCCGGCAAAAATCTCCACATCCACCAGATCTACCAGACCGGTGTGCGCCGCTTCCGTTATGAGCATGCCGTAATTTGCCCGCTCCGGTTCTCCTTCCCCGCCCTCGGCTTTGCTTCGGAAGGTAAACAGAATCGGTTTCTCTCCGAGAATTTCCCGGAGGGCTTCCAGCGTCTCTCTTACTTTGGAAAAAACATGCACGTCCTCATACCAGTCCACGCGCCATTCCACGATGTCACAGGGCACTGTGAGCAAATCCTTCGCAGCGCTGTACACCTCATCCCTTGTCCTGCCCACAATCGGCACACAGATTTTCGGTATTCCCGTACCGATCGAAACTCCTCGAACCTCTACTATGTACTCCATCAAAAATACCGCTCCTTCACTTCCTCTACCGGCATATCCTGTCCGGTATACAACCGAAAAGCCGCCACGCCCTGCCACAGCAGCATCCCCTTGCCGCCGATACAAATGCAGCCCGCTTCCTTTGCCTCCCGCAGCAGTCTGGTCTCCTCCGGGTTGTAAACCACATCTGCCACCACGAGTCCCGGACGAAACGCAGACAAATCCTTTACGACGCTTTCCCCGTCCATGGGCTTCATTCCCACAATCGTCGCATTGACAAAAATATCGGAGGACTGAATCTCCTCTGTCATTTTGTCCGTATCCGCAATATCATAGACATTTACGGTAATATCCGGCACCTCTGCCCGGATTTTCTCCGCGGTCTCAAGGGTGCGCGGGAAAAAGTCATCCTTGATATTAAAGATCGAAATCTCCCGGGCACCGTCCAGCGCGCACTGCACCTGAATCGCGGTAGCTGCCCCGCCGCCGCCTGCAACCGTAAGCTTTTTCCCTTTGACCTCAATGCCGTGATCCCTCAGATTGTTGACAAAGCCCTCTCCGTCTGTGATATGGCCGATCAGCCTGCCGTCGTCATTGACAATGGTGTTGACCGCGCCGATGATCCGGGCTGCCGGTGACAATTCGTCCACATGTTTTGCCGCTTCCATTTTGCATGGCATGGTAACATTCATGCCCCGCATCCGAAACAGCTTCATAGCATCGAGTGCAGCCTTTACCTCCTCTACCTGTATGTCAAATGCCACATAGGCATAGTCAAGTCCCAGCCTTTCAAAGCTGTAATTGTACATCGCCGGGGAGCCGGAATGTCCCACCGGAGATCCGATCAATGCCAGCAGCCCTGTGTGTCCTGAAATTCTTTGTTCCATAATCGTTTGTTTCCTTTCTTTATGAATGATCCGCCGGATCTGTCTCCAGCTTTTTTTGAACCTGCAAAAGCTCCTCCCCGGACAACAGGTATCGCTTCTCTCCCTGTTTCCGCCGATTTTCTTCTCGATACTGTTCCTGAAGCTGCTGCCGTGCACATTTGATCTCTTCCTCCAGCTCCCGGGAGGAAATCAGACCGCAGCCTGCGCCCCGGATGATGAGCTGCTCCAGTCCGTCGGAAGTGGCAACGGTAATCCGGTATTTTTTGGCGTTGTCATGGGCAAATTTTTCGATATACTGATCGGCGGTCTCCGCCTCTTTTGTATATACCACATGGATTCTGTGATAGTCAAAGACTTCCGTCCGCTGTCCCTCGACCCGGTATGCATCAAACACAACGATCAGCTCACACCCGCGTATGCCCTGATAATCGCAAAGAATATCCATCAGCCGGTCCCGCGCCGCGGCAAGGTTCTCCTCCGCCAGCGCCTTTAATTCCTCCCATGCAAAGATCACATTGTATCCGTCCACCAGAAGATACTCCTCCTGCGGCAATGCCTTGCCCCGGTAGATTCTGCTGACTGCTGACTGTTGCGCGGCATAACGATGCTGCGAGCCCTTGCGGAGGACTCCTTTATCCCGACGGTTTGCCCCGTAGGCTCTGTCCAGAATCGCATCGATTTCCTCTGTTCCGATCCATTCCTCCGGTTTTTCCGGCGGATCCGTCGGCAGCCTTACACTCTGCGCTGTGAGGGAGTCCGTTTCCGCAAAATATCCCGGCAGATGCATGCGGGATTCCACCTCGTACCATGGCACAATCCGGCTCTCCCCCTGAATGCAGAACACCGAATCCGCTGTGTTGCTTTCGTCGTGCTCCGGCTCATACCCCGCGGCTGCCACAAGCTCCTCCTGATTGTGACAGGGGCCATAGCCCTGCAAAACAAGCGCCATTCTTCCTCGTCCTTTTGTATATGCGTGCAGCTCCTTCTGATACTCCTGCATCGCAGCCACCGGCACCGTTCCGGTAAGAACCGCCGTATCTCCTTCTGTCAGGGGCGCATCCAGCTGTCCATTGCGCTGTTTCATATCCGTCATTGCCCTGCCGATCATGTCCGCAGGCACCTCCAGACAGAAACGATAGAACGGCTCTAACAGGATACTTTTTGCCTTCATGAGTCCCTGTCGCACGGCCCGGTAGGTGGCCTGCCGGAAATCACCGCCCTCCGTGTGCGTTCGATGTGCCCGCCCGCTTACCAGTGTAATCTTCACATCGGTCAGGGCTGCTCCGGTTAGCACGCCCCGGTGGGTGCGCTCTGCAAGATGCGTCAGAATCAGATGCTGCCAGTTTCTGGAAAGAATATCCTCACTGCAGTCGGCTTTCAGCGTGATTCCGCTCCCGGGTTCTCCGGGCTCCAGCAGAAGATGTACCTCTGCATAATGCCGCAGCGGCTCAAAATGTCCTACGCCCTCCACCGCTTCCGCGATCGTCTCCTTATATACAATCCGCCCCGGGCCAAAGGAAACCTCCACACCAAACCGCTCCCGGATCACGCGTTTTAAGATCTCCGTCTGCACCTCTCCCATCAGATGCAGCTGAATGGAGCGATGCTCCTCCTCCCACACCACCTGCAGCTGAGGATCCTCCTCCTCCAGCAGTCTGCATTTGGGCAACATCTGTGCCGCGTCCACGCCCTCCGGCAGGAGCAGCTCATAGGTAAGCACCGGAGACAAAAGCGGCAGCTCTCCTTCCTGCTCCACGCCAAAGCCCGCTCCGGCACAGGTCTGTGTAAGTCCCGTGACTGCACACACCTCTCCCGCGCGTGCCTCACTGACCGCTTCGTATTTTGATCCCGAGTAGATCCGGATCTGATTTATCTTTTCCTCCCACTCCACGCCATCTTTGCTTCCCTGCAAAGTACTTCGAACCGGGAGTGCTCCGCCGGTGATCCGAAGCCAGGTCAGGCGGTTTCCCTGTTCATCTCTGGAGATTTTAAACACCCTCGCTCCGAATTCCTCGCCGTAATCCCTGCTTTTCGTGTATTCCTGCAATCCACTTAAAAATGTATCGATTCCTTCGAGCTTCAACGCAGAGCCAAAATAGCAGGGAAACAGCTGCCGCTTTGCAATCAGCGCACGTAAAAGCTCCGGGTCGATGCTTCCCTGCTCCAGAAACTGCTCCATCGCTTCCTCGCCGCACAGGGCAGCCTCCTCTGAAGCAGTCTCTTTTCTGTCTGCGGAAAATTCCACACAAGCGTCACTGAAGGTTTTTCGCAGCTTTTCCATCAGTGCCGCCCGATCCGTGCCTTCCCGATCCATTTTATTTACAAATAAAAATACCGGAATCCGATATTTTTTCAATAAGCGCCAAAGGGTTCGGGTATGCCCCTGCACCCCGTCCACCCCGCTGATTACCAGAATGGCATAATCCAGAATCTGAAGCGTCCGCTCCATCTCGGACGAAAAATCCACATGTCCGGGGGTATCCAAAAGCGTAAAGTCCGTATCTCCCACGGCAAACACTGCCTGCTTGGAAAAGATGGTAATGCCGCGCTCCCGCTCCATCTCATTGGTGTCCAGAAACGCATCCCGGTTATCCACACGCCCCTGCGTTCTGATTGCTCCGCTCTGATACAAAAGTGCCTCGGAGAGGGTGGTTTTTCCGGCATCCACGTGAGCCAGAAGACCGATGCAGATCTTTTTTTCTGATGTGCGTTCCATTGAAAGTTCTCCTTTTTTAACTGTTTGAAACCATTGTTCTGAACAGCTATGGTACAATTATATCTTGGGTTTTGTGCTTTGTAAAGGGAGCAATCGGAAGGGATGATTTGACCGCAGGAGGCGGCTGCGGGATTTGAGGGGGAACGGGTCATGCCGACGTAGTCGGCATTGACTCCTTGCACAAAAATCTCCGGGGGGAAAGCTGGCTTTCCCCCCGGAGATTTCTTGCGCAAGAGGTTCACATCGTTTCACGATGTGAACCCTTTCCCCCTCAAATCCTGTAGCCGCCTTCTGCGGACAAATCATCCCCTGCAGCTGTTTCACAGGTCAAAGAACATTGCCCCTATCCATATTCCAAAATTATCCTCATACATCTCATCAAACTGTGACAGGGGCAGGGGATTGGTTCCTCTGCCTGCCTCAATCGTATAGCCGGGGCGGTTGTACTGCATGATAAACCAGTCTTTATAGCCTGCATAGCCCGACACCAACGGTGTTACCTCCAACGCATAGCCACTCACTCTGCTGAAATACTGTCCCAGCTCCAGAGCTCCCGCCGGTTCGTAATCCAGATATTTCCAATAAATCACTTCGCCCTGGGTGTGATAGGCGAGAATCAGTGAGAAATCGTTTGCCATGGTGTACTCGTACATTGCCCGGCTCTCCGGCGCAGACAGGGGCGCATCCCCCACATAATCTCTGGGTGCGGGTGCGGTAAATCCCAGTGCATACTTGATCTCGCGGGCCTGCTCCCACCCTGCCGGAAACTGCAGGTTCAGATCGACCCCTGCAATATTTGCCTTCCAGCCGTCGGGAAAGGGTATCTCAGGATATGCTGATGCGATTTCCTCTGCAGCCCTTCGATATGCGGGATCGTCCAGTGTGCCTGTCACCAGATCCACACCGTCCGGATTTACCATGGGGATCAGACAGAGCGTACAGGAATCATAGAGTTCCCTCGCCGGCACCAGTCCCAGCCTGCCGCCAGCGGAATAGGCCTTCAGGTAATCCTCCGCAAATTTTAATAACAGCGGCGTGCAGATCCACTCATTGGCGTGAAAGGAAGCATTGTAGGACAGCCGTTTTTCCCCGCTTCCGATTTTGACGCAGGGAATATTTTTTCCCATGATGGACTGTCCGATCGTTTCCTGCTCCACAAAGGGATATCGGACGCGAAGCCCCTCCAGGATCCATTCCATCAACTCGTAGGAGTATGGCACATTGGTGGCAACCACATCAAAACGGAACGGAATCACCAGCTCGGTGCCTGCCTCCGGCTGCATGGCATTTACCCCGGGATTTGCCTGCTGCAGCGCCGTCAGGGTCGTGGAATATTGATCAAGCAGACGAAAGAACGTATCCCCGGCTTCCACCGTGTGAAGAGTGTAGCCCTTCAGATAAGGAGCCAGCTTTTGCCATGCCGCATCATCCACCGTACAATTCTCTGTCCCTAAAAATCTGCGCAGCGCATTGCAGGTCTGCTGCCCGAAAATCCCATCCACCGCCAGATCATACCCTGCCCGGTCAAGTGCCAGCTGTACATAGGAAACATATGCTCCACGGTCATTTTCATATAATGTCTTCAAAATCACTGCTCCTGCATCCATTTATGATCTTTTAGAACCATTATATGATTTGAGGGGCAAAAGGTTCACATGATCCTTCAAAGCATTACATGGAAAAGTTTTGTATATCATGATAAAACTCTAAAACTATTAACAAAATTTAAGAAAGATTAACAGAATTTCATTGGCGATTCGCCGCATTTTTCAAGTATACATTTTATTCAAATCACAGGAGGGTAATCGATGACACCAAAACCGATTTCTGCCGATTTCCGGCATCACAGCACCTGTACCCGCCGAAGTATCCGGTCAAAGACAGCTGCCGCCACCTCATCCTTTGTCATGATGGGAAGCTCCTCCGTCTCATCCGGCGTAAGTATGGTTACCACATTGGTGTCTGTGCCGAATCCGGCTCCCTCTATCTTGAGATTGTTTGCAACGATCATATCCAGCTTCTTTTTCTCCAGCTTGGCTCTGGAATTTTCCACCATGTTCTGTGTCTCCATCGAGAAGCCGCACACAAACTGATGCTTTTTTCGTTCCGCCATGCTTGCGAGAATATCTGTAGTGCGTTCCAAGGCGATGCACGCATCCCCTTCTGTTTTCTTTACCTTCTCCTCCGCCACATGCGCCGGACGATAATCTGCAACCGCTGCCGACATCACCACGATATCCTGCTCCTCAAAGGTGCGCTGCACTGCCTGATACATCTGCTCTGCCGTCTCCACCTCGATCACGTCCGCAAACAAGGGTCTTTGCAATGTCACAGGGCCGGTAATCAGCGTAACCTGTGCGCCGCGCCGCGCCGCCTGCTTCGCCAGTGCATATCCCATCTTTCCGGTAGAGTAGTTTGTGATATAGCGCACCGGATCTATGGGCTCTCTGGTAGGCCCTGCGGTAATCATGACCCGTTTGCCGGTCATATCCTTCCTGCAAGCCGCCTCCTGCAGAATGTATTCCAGCAAAACCTCCGGCTCAGGCATCTTTCCCTTGCCCTCATAGCCACAGGCCAGATATCCGGTGGCCGGTTCAATGATCTTGCAGCCATAGTCTGTCAGCCTTTTGAGATTGTCCTGTGTGGCGGGGTTTTCATACATATGTGTATTCATGGACGGAGCCACCCAGACCGGGGCCGTGCAGGCCAGCAGCGTGGACGTAAGCATATCATCCGCGATGCCGTGTGCCAGCTTTGCAATCACATTGGCAGAGGCAGGGGCAATCATCACCACATCCGCCTCCTCCGCCATGGCAATATGCGCCACATGATAGCCGGTGTCCCGGTCAAAGGTATCATCGATCACCTTATTGGAGGTCAGCGTCTCAAAGGTGATGGGCGAGATAAATTCTTCTGCGTTTTTTGTCATGATCACATGCACGTCTGCGTGCAGCTTCGTCAGCATGCTTGCCAGCGATGCCGTCTTGTAGGCTGCGATTCCTCCGGTCACTCCCAGCAAAATATGTTTCCCTTTCAGCATTTCGTTTCCTCCATTGCCTCCTGCCTGCGCAGGATATCATACTGCTCCAAAGGCACACCCAGATCCAGATACAGCACCTGCTTCGGATGCGGGGCAGACTCCATATCCTTCCCCTGCTCGTCCACAATGCGCTTTACCGTTACCCTCCGATTTTCCCCGTCCGGCTTCATCACCTCAATCTGTTCGCCTACTGAGAACTTGTTCCGCTGTTCGATGCGATACAGTCCCTGTTCATTCCTTGTCCCCACAATCCCCAGATAGGTGTACTCCTTAAGATAGGTATTGCTGTCATAGATCTGCGCCTCCTGTGAGGGCTTGCCGAAGAAAAAGCCTGTCGTAAACTGGCGGTAGGTGCAATTTGAGATCTGTTCTAAGTACCATGGCATGTTCTTTTGATAAAGCTCCGGCGATTCCAGATAATCATCGATCGCCTTCCGATAGGTTCTCGCCACCGTAGCGACGTACAATGCCGTCTTCATCCGTCCCTCAATCTTGAACGAATCAATTCCGGCCTCCAAAAGCTCCGGGATGTATCCGATCATGCACAGATCCTTTGAGTTGAAAATGTAGGTTCCGCGCTCATTCTCGTAGACAGGCAGATATTCGCCCGGCCGGCTCTCCTCCACCACCGCATAGTTCCAACGGCAGGGGTGTGTACAGGCACCCTGATTGGCATCCCGTCCGGTAAAGTAATTGCTGAGCAGACAGCGCCCGGAATAGGAGATGCACATCGCCCCGTGAATAAAGGCTTCAATCTCCATCTCCGGCGGTATCTGCTCCCGGATCTGTCCGATTTCCGCAAGTGAAAGCTCTCTGGCAGCGACCACGCGCTTTGCGCCCTGCTTCCACCAGAAACGATAGGTGCCATAGTTTGTATTGTTCGCCTGTGTACTCACATGGCGCTCAATTTCGGGGCACACCTCGCGCGCAATCGCATAGACTCCCGGATCGGATATGATCAGCGCATCCGGCTTGATTTCTTTTAACTCCAGAAAATACTCCCGCACTCCCTCCAGATCCGAATTGTGCGCCAGAATATTTGCCGTCACATACACCTTGACCCCATGCGCATGGGCAAACGCAATGCCCTCCTTCATTTCCTCCCGGGAAAAATTTTTGGCTTTCGCCCGCAGTCCGAAAACATCCCCGCCGATATAAACCGCATCTGCGCCATATACGACTGCGATTTTTAACACTTCAAGACTTCCGGCCGGAACCAACAGCTCCACTGGCCTCATATTGCCCTTCCTCCTACCTGCTGCCTCATTTTTTCACACTGACCGTAATTCCGTCTCCCACAGGCAGCACCGATGTCACAAACTGTTCTGTGTGCGTCAGCTCATATAAATACTCCCGCATTCGTTTGTGGATTGTGCGATTTCTTCTGGTTACGATAAAATGTGATTCCAGAATCTCCCCCTCCTGCAGCACATTGTCGGAAATCAACATTCCGCCCGATGCCAGCAGCCGTTTGATCTCCGGCAAAAAACGGATATACTGCCCCTTGGCAGCATCCATAAAGATCAGATCATACACTCCGGTCAGCGTTTTCAATACCTCCGCGGCATCGCCCTCCAGCAGGGTGATTTGTTTCTCTTTTCCCGCACGCTCGAAATTTTCCCGCGCTACGGGAATTCTTTTTTCGTAATTTTCAATGGTAACAATCTCGCAGTCCACCGGGTTATAGGTTGCCATCAGAATCGCAGAAAACCCGATTGCCGTTCCCACCTCTAAAATACGGGTCGGCCGGGTCAGGGCAAGCATCGTTTTCAAAAACGTCTGCATTTCCCTGCGGATAATGGGCACGTCTGTCTCCACGGCCTCCCGCTCAATCTGTTCAAGAAGCTTTGTATTTCCCGTATCCAGGGAATTGATAAAGGTTCTCAGTCTCTCATCTACGATCAATTGCTCTCAACCTCCGCCCCGGAAGCCGCCATGACCTGTATCATCTCTTTCATCGTCATGGAGGTATTCAGCGTATAGGACCCCGGCTTGATATCATCCTTATAGGACGAAATACTCAGCTGGACGGCAAAGAGCTTTCCGTCTCTGATCAAATGTCTTGCTTCCAGAACATTTCCGATTTCCCGCGCCGACATGTCCTCGGAAATCCTCACTACCACATCCTGTCCCGGTGCATCCGATACCGGCTCCTCGGCAAACAGCCGGTATCCCATCTGATACGAATAGCTTCCTGCCCGAAAGAGAATAAAAATAACCAACACAATCATCAGCAGGGAAAAACACACCCTCACAAGCTTCATCACAACTTTTCCGGCATCCATACGAAATCCCCCACAATCATCCTTTGTTTTTCAAGTCAACGCATCATTCATTCATAAATCCGACATCAAAATCCATCCCCTGAATCAGCCGCCAGTTGATTTCCTGCACCACGCGGCAGTATGCGACTTCCGCCGCGATATATTCCTCCGCAATGGGATTTCGTATCATCTGGCTGTTCTCCCAGTCCAGCCGATCTATCTCGTTAAACAAGTCCACATTTCCGCTGTTTTGGATCTGATAACTGCGCTTACGGAATGCATGAATCGTCCGCTCCAGATCCGGATCCTCGTGCAGCTTTTTTCTTGCCGCCTGATAACGCTGATATTCCTGGCTCTCCCGTATTGCAACTATCAAATCCGCCGTTTTTTCACTGATCGCATTCATACCATCACCTATATATCCATGATTATCGGAATAACCATAGGTCTCCGCTTCGTCTCTTTCCATACAAAATCTCCCAAAGCATCTTTAATATCTGTTTTTAGTTTATTCCATTCCATACTGTTTTTGTCAAGGAATCGTTCAATCACAATCTGAACGACCTGTCTCGCCTCATCCATAAGACTGGCAGAACCCCGTACATACACAAAGCCCCTTGATACAATTTCCGGTCCGGCCATGACAATGCGTGCTTCCATGTCCAGCGTAACCGTCACAATGATGATACCCTCCTGTGCGAGATGCTGTCTGTCCCGCAGCACGACATTTCCCACATCGCCGACACCCAGTCCGTCTACCAGAATATCTCCCACCTGAACATGACCGGTTACTCCTGCCTTCTCATCGTCCAGCTCCAGCACATCGCCCGATGAAAGAATGAAGATATTGTCTTTGGATATTCCTAACTGCTCCGCCACCTTTGCCTGCGCAATCAGATGTCGGTATTCGCCATGCACCGGAATCGCGTATTTGGGCTTTACCAGAGAATAAATCAGCTTGATGTCCTCCTGACACGCATGCCCGGACACATGCACATCCTGAAAGATGACCTCAGCCCCTTTCATCGCAAGATCGTTGATCACATCCGACACCGCCTTTTCATTTCCGGGAATCGGATTGGAGCTGAAAATAATTGTGTCCTTCGGCTTAATCGTAACCTTCCGGTGTGTGGAATTTGCCATGCGTGACAGTGCCGCCATGGATTCTCCCTGGCTGCCGGTGGTAATGATGACCGTCTGCTCATCGGGATAATTTTTCAGCTGCTCGATATCAATCAGTGTATTGTCCGGTATATTCAGGTAACCGAGCTTGGATGCAATGGTAATAATCGTCACCATGCTGCGCCCTTCTACCACTACCTTCCTGCCGTACTTATTGACAGAGTTGATGATCTGCTGCACACGATCCACATTTGAGGCAAACGTGGCAATGATCAGGCGATTATTCTGATGCTCTCTGAAAATATTGTCAAAGGTATTTCCCACCGTTCGCTCAGACATAGTAAAGCCCGGCCGCTCTGCATTCGTGGAATCGCACATCAGCGCAAGCACGCCCTTTTTTCCGATTTCACCGAAACGCTGCAGATCAATCGCATCTCCGTACACCGGTGTGTAATCCACCTTGAAATCACCGGTATGCACCACAATCCCGGCACCGGAATAGATGGCCAGTGCGGCCGCATCCTGAATACTGTGATTGGTTCGTATAAATTCTACATGAAAGGCTCCCAGATTGATGTTCTGCCCGTACTTTACCACCTTACGCTTTACCTTTTTGAGCATATTGTGTTCTTCCAGCTTGTGCTCAATAATTGCAATCGTAAGCTTTGTGGCATAAATCGGTACATTGACCTCCCGCAGTACATAGGGAATCGCACCGATGTGATCCTCGTGTCCATGCGTGATAAAAAATCCCTTTACCTTGTCAAGGTTCTCCTTCAAATATGTGACATCGGGTATCACAAGATCCACCCCGTACATTTGATCATTCGGAAAGGACAGACCGCAGTCCACCACAATAATACTGTCCTCATACTCAAAGGCAGTAATGTTCATTCCAATCTGCTCCAATCCTCCCAGCGGAATGATTTTCAATCTTGATTTTGACTGTTTTTTCTTCAAATTTGCACCTCCGTTTTGCAGTCGTAATAAACTATTTCTCTTTTCTACAGCTCAATCGCCACATCCTCCAGCAGCTCCTCAAAAATCGGGGCAATGAGCGCTAATTCTTTTTCATCCTCAACGATCTCATACACAGCGGTCTGCTCATTTTCCTGCTCTTTTTCACGCAAAACAAGCGCATCAGAATCCCCCTTCTCATCCAGTGTAACAAGAAGGTAGCTGCATCCTCCGATCGCGGTCTGTTCCAACACAAAAAACTCCAGACATTCGTTTGTATCCGGATCTGTAAAACTGATTTTTTCCATATTTGATTGTTCTCCTGTTCCTCTCTACAGGAAAATCTACCGGCTGCCCCGGTAATCCAGATATCCCTGTAAAATAAATACTGCCGCAAGCTGATCTGCATACTCTTTGCGGTGTTCTCTCCGGATTCCGACCTCCTTCATCGTCTGTTCCGCTGCCACAGTGGTCAGACGTTCATCCCACAACACGACTTCTAACCCTGTGCGCCGTTCCAGAAGCTCCTTAAATTCCAAGGTTCTGGCACAGCGTTCCCCTTCTGTGTTATTCATATTTTTCGGAAACCCAAGCACAATCTGCTCTGCCTGATATTCCCGTATCAGTTCCTCAATTCTTGCCAGCGTCTGCCGCAGCTTTCCCGGTGCCTTTCTGCATACAGTCTCCACACTCTGTGCGGTAAGAAGCAGTTCATCACTGACCGCAACTCCGACTGTCCGGGAACCAAAATCCAATCCGATGATACGCATGGGCACCTACTTCCACGAGTTTGAATGAATGTATTCCTTTAAGATTTCCTCCACAAGCTCATCCCGCTCTACCTTCATAATCAGACTGCGGGCACTGTTGTGACTGGTAATATAAGTCGGATCACCGGACATGATATATCCAACGATCTGGTTTACCGGATTGTAGCCTTTCTCCGATAACGCCTGATATACCACTTCCAACACGTCTTTTACCTTCAGCTCCGGTATCTTCTCAACCTTAAAATATTGTGTATGATTTATGTTCTGCATATCTCCCTACGCCTCATCCTGCTCTTTTGTCCTACTGAATGAAAAAGCATTGCCTAACCTATTCTAATATAAAGGGAAGGAAAATTCAAGCAAAATCGTTTTGCATCCGATACACACCCTCTGTCAGTTGTCCCGTGATGATGCCGCAGCGAAGCTGATTTTCCGCTGTCTGCTCGCTTTGCACGGCCACCCGGACATATTCCCGCGTGTATCCGGTATAGTATTCCTCTGCGCCAATCTGCACTTTTTCTTCCAGAAGAACCTCCTCCTCTTTTCCGATATAGTATGACCGGAATACCTGGGACATATCCTTTGCAAGCTTCAGCAGGCTTTCGCTGCGTGTTTTTTTGACCGATTCCGGAATCTGTCCCTCCATGACAGCCGCTCTTGTCCCCTTTCGCGGAGAGTATGGAAAGATATGCATCTCATAAAACTGAATCCGCTGCAGGAACTCCTTTGTTCGTTCAAACTCCTCCTCTGTCTCCCCGGGAAAGCCCACAATCACATCGGTTGTGATGGCCGGATGTTCATAATAGCTGCGAATCAGACTGCATTTCTTTTCATATTGTGCGGTATCATATCGCCGATTCATCCGCCTGAGCGTTTCATCACAGCCACTCTGCAGGGACAGATGAAAATGGGGACAGACCTTTTCCATTCCTGCAAGTGCCCCCACAAACTCCTCCGTAATGATTCCCGGCTCCAGCGAACCCAGCCGGATGCGCCGGATTCCCTGCACCTCATGCACCCTTCGGATCAGATCCAAAAGAGTTTCCCCATGATCCGTGCCATAGGAGCTCAGATGAATGCCGGTAAGCACCACCTCGCGGCAGCCGTTCGCGGCAAGCCTTTTTACCTCCCCCGCCACCTCCTCCGACAGCCTGCTTCTGACCCGTCCTCTGGCATAGGGAATCACGCAGTAGCTGCAAAACTGGTTACAGCCATCCTGAACCTTGAGAAACGCTCTGGTGTGTTCTGCCGTGCGTTCCAGAGAAAGTGTTTCGTAAGTCCTTCCCGGCTCATTGATGTCACAGAGCTCTGTCAAAACCCGTTTTTCGCGCAGTCCGTCATATTCCTCAATCAGCTGTATCAGCTCGTGCTTTCTGTCATTCCCAATGATAATATCGATCGCTTCATCAGCCTTCGCCGCCTCGGGAGAGGTCTGCACATAACAGCCCGCAGCTACCACAATGCTTGCCGGATTTTCTTTTTTTGCCCTGTGAAGCATCTGGCGGGATTTGCGATCTGCAATATTGGTAACGGAACAGGTATTGATGACATAAACGTCCGCGTGATCGGTAAACGGCACAATCTGATATCCTGCTTTTTCAAGCATCTGCCGCATGGCTTCTGTCTCATAGGCATTTACCTTGCAGCCCAGATTATGTAACGCTGCCTTTTTCATTTTACTTTTTTCCTCACTTCCGGTTGACTTTTGACCACAAAGCAGTTACTATTAGAGAAGTAAATCATAGCGACTACAAGGAGGTCCTTATATGAAAACAGTTCAAATTTCTCTTAATTCAATTGACAAGGTGAAATCCTTCGTAAATGCGATTACACAGTTTGAGTTTGATTTCGACCTGATTTCCGGCAGATATGTAATCGATGCAAAATCCATCATGGGTATTTTCAGTTTGGATCTGTCCAAGCCGATTGATCTGGCAATTCATGCTGAGACCGGTGTGGATGAGATCATGGAGGTCATCAAGCCTTATCTCGTATAAGAATGCAATAATGCTTGTGTCAAAAGAGATTGCGTGGACGCAATCTCTTTTTTTCATGCGTAGAACCGCACCTCACGCCTCGACCCGGATCGTTTCGGCTGTATCGATGGCAGTCTGCACCAGTTCCTCTATTTTTTCCGCAAGCTTTTGCTCCGATTTTTTGATATGCTCCAGATTCGGCTTGGTCACGGGATGCTTTGCCACAAAGATCGTACAGCAGTCCTCGTAGGGAAGGATCGATGTCTCATAGGTTTCGATTTTCTCGGAAACATCCACAATTTCCTGCTTATCAAACCCGATCAGCGGGCGATATACCGGCATCGTGCACACCTCATTGGTCACATAGAGAGATTGCATAGTCTGGCTTGCCACCTGCCCGATGCTCTCTCCGGTAATCAACCCCATGCAGCCGTCCTCCTGTGCAAAATGCTCCGCAAGCTTCATCATGTAACGGCGCATGATAATCGTCAGCTCCTCATGAGGACATTTCTCATAGATGTATAACTGAATGTCCGTAAAATTCACCACATGCAGACGGATGGGACCGCTGTAACGCGCTACCAGCCTGGCCAGATCCACTACCTTCTGCTTTGCGCGTTCACTGGTATAGGGCGGCGCGTGAAAATATGTAGCGTCAATCGCTACGCCACGCTTCGAAACCATGTACCCTGCAACCGGACTGTCAATTCCGCCGGACAAAAGCAGCATGGCTCTGCCGTTAGAGCCCACCGGCATCCCTCCCGGTCCCGGGATTTCCTCCCAATAAATGTTGATCAGACTGCGGATTTCAATGCAGACCAAAACCTGCGGATGGTGCACATCCACGCGGCAGTCCGGAAACGCCTCCAGAATCTTTTCTCCCATATCCGCGTTAATCGTCATGGAATCTTTCGGATAATCCTTTCTGGCACGTCTCGCATTGACCTTAAAGGAAAAATTTTTTGCCGGATAAGCCTCTGCCAGCTGAGCGATTACGGTTTCCGCCAGTCGGTCAAAGCCCTCATCCTCCACCTGCAGCAGCGGACAGAATGCCACCACGCCAAATACCCGTCCAAGCGCCTCTACCGTATCCTCATAATCGTAAGTCTCCGAGGTCACATCTACATAAATGCGCCCCTGTTCCTTTCTCACATCAAAGGTACCCTCCACCGGACGCAGCGAAAACCGGATCTGATCGATCAACAGATTTTCAAAGATATAGCGGTTTTTTCCTTTTACCCCGATCTCACCATATTTTATCAAAAACGATCTGTACATGTTTCTGTTCCTTTCGCGAATCACTATTTCCTGGAGTAACGCCGCAAATCCGGGATGAGTTCCTGCAGACACTGCAGTGTATAATCCAGCTCTTCCTGCGTCGTATGAACACTGAAGCTGAACCGTATGGTGGAATCCAAAAGCTCCGGTTTCAGCCCGATTTCTGTCAGGGTGCGACTTTTGGTCGGTTTGTTGGAGGCGCAGGCGGAGCCTGCCGAAACGTAAATCTGTTTATTTTCCAGAGCATGAAGCAACACCTCGCTCCGTACCCCCGCAAAGCTTGCACTCACAATATGGGGTGCACTCTCCTGCCCGGTTTTTCCGTTTACACAGACCTGTTCCAGCCCGGAAAGCCCTTCTACAAAATGCTCCTTCAGCCCATACAGGTGGTCCAGGTTCTCCTCAAGATGCCGATGCATTTCCCATGCAGCTTCTCCCAGCCCTGCAATCGCCGGAACATTTTCTGTCCCCGAGCGCATACCCTTTTGCTGTCCGCCTCCCAACAGCAGCGGTTTTACCTTGATTTTATCCCGTTTCCACAGAAAGCCGATCCCCTTGGGTCCATGCAGCTTGTGTCCGCTGGCGGAAAAAAGATCCAGTCCCATTCGCTCCGGATACACGCGCAGCTTTCCATAGGACTGGATTCCGTCTGCGTGAATCACCGTGCCGGGATTTTTGGTACGGATGATGCGGGCTGCCGCCTCAATGGGCTCAATTGCTCCGATCTCATTATTCACATGCATCATCGACACCAGAATCGTCTCATCCGTTACCGCCTGCTCCAGCTCCTCCAGCGAAATCTGTCCATCCTGATCCACCCCAAGATAAGTGACGGAAAATCCCAGTTCCTCCAGTGCATGCATCGGATTGGCCACCGACGGATGCTCAATCCCCGTGGTAATAATGTGCTTTCCTGCACGCTGATTCGCCATTGCAGTGCCGAGAATCGCCAGATTGTTTGACTCGGTTCCCCCAGAGGTAAAAATCAGCTCCTTCTCCGGCACACGAAGCGTCTTTGCAATTTTCTTTTTTGCCTCCTCGATATAGCACTCGGCCTCCACCCCCTTCATATGCAGAGAGGACGGATTGCCGAAATCTCTTGTCAGCAAATCTGCCATCAATCGGCACGCCCGTTCACTGCAGCGGGTCGTTGCCGCATTATCTAAATATGCCTCCATGTTCTTTCCCTTCACCGACAGCTATTGTTCCAAATGCAGCATGAGCAGGGAAAGCAGACACATCCCTGCCGTATCCGTTCGTAATATGCGTCTTCCCAGAGAAACCGACTGCATGGTTTCGCGTGCCGCAGCAATTTCCTCCGGCGCAAATCCTCCCTCCGGGCCGATCATAACGCTGATCGACTGTCCGGGACAAATCTGCCGAACCGCCTGTCTTGTTGCTTCTACGCCCTCCTCATTCTCATAGGGAACCAGCCGGACATCACATGCATTTGCAAGCTTCAATGCCTCGGCATAGCTTACCACCTCATGGATGTGCGGAATGATGCTGCGCCTGGATTGTTTTGCCGCGCTCTCCGCCTGCGCCTGCCATTTGCGCACCCGCGCCGCCGCCTTTTTTTCATCCAGCTTTACGACGCAATATTTCATTTCCATCGGGATAATCTCATACACGCCCAGCTCTACCGCCTTCTCAATCACTATCTCCATGCGGTCACCCTTGGGAAGCGCCTGAAATAAATAGATTTTGGAAGGGAGCTCGGTCTCAAGCTCCTCCGAAAGAATATCCGCCTGCACAAAATTGTCCCCGTACTCGGCAATGCGGCACAGATAGCTCTCCCCCGCCGAACCGCTGACGCGGATTTTTTCTCCGATTTTCATCCGCAGCACATTTCGAATATGATTGACATCCGAACCGATAATGGTAACATATGCCTTCCCGATCTGACTGCTCTCCAAAAAAAACTGATGCATTTTTCGCCCCTATTTTGCCTGTTTTTTGGCGGTAATATTGACCCATTCGCCCTGATGGTTGGTTTCCAGAATCTCAAACCCTGCCTCCCGGATCGCCTGTGCCGTTTCCTGTTCCTTAAAATCAATGATTCCAGAGGTGATAAAAATGCCATTCTCCTTTAATCGATCCGGAATGATTTCCGCCATCGGAATAATCACATCCGCAAGAATATTTGCCACCACAAGATCAAAACAGTTTGTGCCGACCTGCTCCCGAAGCGCCGCGTCATCAATCAGATTTCCCGCATAGAAGCTTCCTTCGCTTTCCTCCAGATGATTGACCCTCATATTCTCCATCGTGGACTGAATACAGACCTCGTCAATATCCGTACCAACAACTGCCGCCGCTCCCAGCTTGAGTGCGGCGATGGAAAGGATTCCGCTTCCACAGCCCACATCCAGCACCTTGTCTCCGGGCTTTAAATACTTTCTGAGCTGTCGGATACACAGCTGTGTCGTCTCATGCTTTCCGGTTCCGAAGGAAACGCCGGGATCAATCTCTATGAGAAGCTTGTCCGCATCCTCTTTTTTAATTTCCTCCCAGGTAGGCTTGATGAGAAGATCATCAATACAGAAGGAATGAAAAAACTCCTTCCAGTTATTGAGCCAGTCCAGATCCTCCGTCTCAGAGGAGGTAATGATTCCGGTTCCCACCGATACCACATCGCGCAACCGCTCCAGTCCTGCACGGATCTCCCGGAGCTTTCGGCTGTGATCTTTGCCATGCTCCAGATAAAAGCTGATCCTGCTTGTGCCGTCATCCGGCGGAAGCTCCGGCGGAAAATCGATAAACATTCCCGCTGTCTCCTCCTCAGTCAGGGGAACATTGTTCTCAATTTCAATTCCATCAATCCCCGTTTCTGACAGGAGCACTCCAACCAGCTCCTCCGCTTCCGTGGTTGTCTCAATCGTATATTTGTCCCATTTCATGTTATCGTTGTTCCTCTTATGTCTTTACCTTCTGCGTCCGTCAAATTTTTTTCTCAGCGCATCGTATTCCCGGTTAATCTCCTGTATGGTTTTGGTATCCCCGTTCAGATTGTCGGGGTGATAGATCTTGATCAGATCCTTGTATCGTTTCTTTAATGAGCCCTCTGTGCTGACTCCGGTAAAGAAAAGATCCCCCTTGAGCACCGCAGAGGTCGCCTTTTTTCCAGCCGCCTCATACTCATTGACCCTGCTGTAAAACGCCTTCTGTTTCTCAAAACGCTGCTTGTCTGCGGCAAATCTCTGCAGCTCGTCCTCCAGCATTTTCCACTTCATTTCAAAAAGATGCTGTTCCCGTCTGATGTGATCCATTTCATTGCTTCTGGTATATTCAAATTCTTTCTTCTGACGTTCCAAATCCCGTCTGGCTGTCTCCAGCGTCTTTTTCTCGTCTTCAATCTTCCGTCTTGTACGCTCTAATTCCACTGTCTGCTGAAAACGCCAATTCTCAAATTCCGATGCATCTTCCGTATTTAATACAGCATTGTTTTGCTGTTTCATGAGACACGCTCCTTTGTCAATCACTTTTTGACATTTTTTTACAACATATAGCGACAAAATTACAAGTATACATCGTGATTGTACAATATGTAGTTTTTATCCGCAATGTACTTTTTATACAAAAAAAAGAACGGTCTGCTGAAAATCTTTGTTGTAAATTTGAGATCGGATGCGATTGGAATGAAAAGGTCATGCCGACATAGTCGGCATGACCTTTTTTGCGTAAAAAACGGATCGGAAAGCGAGCTTTCCGATCCGTTTTCTACGCAAAGTGTGCACATCGTTTCACGATGTGCACCTTTTCACTCCAATCGCATCATCACATGCAACTCAATTCAAATTCTCCCCCTTAGCAAATCAAGAATTCAGTTATCATCCAGTGTCTCTTTTAATTTATCCATAAACCCTTTTTTCTTCTTTGTCTTGGGTTGTGAAGAAACACTCTGCGCCTTTAATGTGTTTCCCGCAAGCTCATCAAACTGACGCAGCGTCTGCTTTGCCTGTTCATTCAGCCCGGTCGGAACCTGTACGACCAGCGTCACATAGTGATCACCACGCACCGAAGCATTGCGCAGGGAAGGAACTCCCTTTCCCTTCAGGCGGATCTTGGTATCCGTCTGCGTACCCGGCTTCACTTCATAGAGCACCTCTCCGTCCACCGTATTGATGCGTATTTCCCCGCCCAGCGTGGCCTGCGCAAAGGAAATCGGTGCAGTAGAATAGATATTCATATCCTGTCTCTGGAAAATCGGATGGGAAGACACCAAAACCTCGACCAGCAGATCCCCTCTCGGACCGCCGTTGATGCCCGGCTCTCCCTTCTCACGGATGCGGACACTCTGTCCGTTGTCAATTCCTGCAGGAATGCTGACCTTGATTCGTTTCTTTCCGGCAATATATCCGGTGCCGTGACAGCTGGCGCATTTTTCCTTAACCACCTTGCCACTGCCGCTGCATTCGGGACAGGTCTGTACATTCTGCACCATGCCAAACAGGGACTGCTGGGTGTATACCACCTTTCCTTTGCCCCCGCACTTCGGACAGGTTTCCGGGCTCGTGCCGGGTTTTGCCCCGGTTCCGTGACAGGTCTTACACTCGTCCTTTAATACCAGCTCCAGCTCCTTCTCGCAGCCGAAAACCGCTTCCTCAAAGCTTATTCTGACGCTGGTCCGAAGACTCGCCCCCTTCATGGGACCGTTGCTGCTTCTTCTGCTTCCGCCGCCGAAAAATTCTCCAAAGATATCCCCGAAGCTGCCAAAGATATCTCCCATGTCCATATTGGAAAAGTCGAATCCACCGGCGCCGCCGCTTCCATCAAAGGCTGCATGGCCGAACTGATCATACTGTCTTCTCTTTTCCGGATCACTTAAAACAGCATAGGCCTCAGACGCTTCCTTAAACTTTCTTTCTGCCTCGGCATCCCCCGGATTGGTATCCGGGTGATACTTCTTGGCAAGGACACGATATGCTTTTTTGATGGCCGCTTCATCTGCGTTTTTTGCTACTCCTAAGACCTCATAATAATCTCTTTTTTGTTCCGCCATTTTATCCCTCTATTTATACTTCCTTATAATCCGCATCTACTACATCGTCATCTCCACCGGATGCTGCCTGCCCCATATCCGGACCTGCCGCTCCCATATCGGGGCCTGCTGCTCCCTGCGCAGCCTGTGCATTTTCATACATCTTCGCAAATACCTTCTGGGCACTCTCTGTCAGTTTCTCCTTGGCTGCCTTCATCTGCGCAACCTTGTCCTCGGTCATGTTTTCGGCCTCCGGATTCTCATCGACCAAAGCCTTCAGCGCTGCCAGATCGGCCTCCACTGCCGCCTTGTCTGCCGGGTCAAGATTGTCTCCCACCTGATCCAATGCCTGCTGCGTCTGGAATGCGAACGAATCGGCATCATTTCTGGTATCAATGGCTTCTTTTCTCTTTTTATCCTGTGCCTCAAACTCGGCTGCCTCTTTCACTGCCTTATCGATTTCCTCATCGGACATGTTGGAGCCTGCGGTAATGGTAATGTGCTGCTCTTTTCCGGTTCCCAGATCCTTCGCAGATACATTTACGATACCGTTGGCATCAATGTCAAAGGTTACCTCAATCTGCGGAACCCCGCGACGTGCAGGCGGAATCCCGTCTAACCGGAACTGACCCAGAGATTTGTTATCCCTTGCGAACTGCCGCTCACCCTGCACCACGTTGATATCAACTGCAGTCTGGTTATCTGCTGCTGTAGAGAAAATCTGACTCTTCTTGGCCGGAATCGTCGTGTTGCGCTCGATCAGTCTGGTAGCGACACCGCCCATCGTCTCGATGGACAAAGACAGCGGTGTGACATCCAGCAAGAGGATCTCGCCTGCACCGGCATCTCCTGCCAGCTTACCGCCCTGAATGGAAGCTCCCAGTGCCACACACTCATCCGGATTTAAGGACTTGCTGGGCTCCTTGCCTGTCAGCTGTCTTACCTTATCCTGTACAGCAGGAATACGGGTGGAACCGCCAACCAGAAGCACCTGACCGATATCATTGTTGGTCAGCCCGGCATCCTTCATGGCATTCTGAACCGGAACTGCCGTCCGCTCTACCAGATCATGGGTCAGCTCATCAAATTTCGCACGGGTGAGATTCATGTCAAAATGCTTGGGTCCCTCTGCGGTCGCTGTGATAAACGGAAGGTTGATATTGGTGGTGGTTGCGGAAGACAATTCCTTCTTTGCCTTCTCAGCCGCCTCCTTCAGTCTCTGAAGCGCCATCTTGTCAGAGGACAAATCTACTCCCTCTGCTTTTTTGAACTCGTCAATCATCCACTGTGTGATTTTGTTGTCAAAATCATCACCACCCAGATGGGTATCTCCGTTCGTGGACAATACCTCAATGACACCGTCACCGATTTCAATGATGGATACGTCGAAGGTACCGCCGCCCAGGTCATATACCATGATCTTTTGTTCCTTCTCATTGTCAAGGCCATAAGCCAGCGCTGCCGCTGTCGGCTCGTTGATGATACGCTTTACATCAAGACCCGCAATCTTTCCGGCATCCTTTGTCGCCTGCCGCTGCGCGTCGTTGAAATATGCCGGAACCGTAATGACTGCCTCTGTTACGCTCTCTCCCAGATATCCTTCCGCGTCAGCCTTCAGCTTCTGCAATACCATGGCAGAAATCTGCTGCGGGGAATACTGCTTGTCATCGATTGCCACCTTGTAGTCTGTACCCATATGCCGCTTGATGGACGCGATGGTCTTCTCTGCGTTGGTAACTGCCTGACGCTTTGCCGGCTCACCGATCAGGCGCTCGCCTGTTTTGGTAAATGCCACAATGGACGGGGTCGTTCTTGCACCCTCCTGATTTGCGATGACAGTGGGTTTTCCACCCTCCATAACTGCCACACAGCTGTTTGTTGTTCCTAAGTCAATTCCAATTATTTTGCTCATATTCTTTTCCTCCTATATTTCAATATTTCAAAGCTAGTTTGCTACTTTCACCATACTATGTCGAACTACCGTATCCTTGTACCGATAGCCCTTCTGCAATTCCTCCACGACCACATTCTCACCCAGCGACTCATCCTCCACATGCATCACTGCGTTGTGAAGCTCCGGGTCAAACTCGGCACCGGCGGCTTCTATGGGGGTTACACCCGCCTCCGTCAGAGCTGTGGTCATCTGCCGATAAACCTTATCCATGCCCTGCACAAAGGAGTTGTCCTTCTCCTCCTCTGACACCGCCGCAAGCCCGCGCTCAAAGCTGTCTAACACCGGCAGAATCTTCTCCACGATGGTGCTTGCGCCCATATCGAACATCCGGCTCTTTTCCTTTTCCGTTCTTTTGCGGTAATTGTCAAATTCGGCAATTTGTCGGATGAGCCGATCGTTTAATTCCTCGATCTGCTCCTCCTGTTTGCTCTTTTTCTCCTTTTTCCGGTGTGATTCTCCTTTTTTTGTTTCCTCTTCCTCTGCGGTCTCTTCCGCTTCTTCGGATTGCTCCGTTTCCTCCGCCTGCTCTGCATCACCGACTTTTTCGTTTTGCTCCGGTTGTGCTTCGCTTTCAGATGTTGTCTGCTCCGTCTCTGCGGTCTTTCCTTCATCTTCCGCTTTCAATTCTTCTTCCAAATCTGCCACTTTTCTATCACCTCTTCATTTCATGACCCGTGCTGTCTTATTTTGTGTCCCGGATCTTCTTATGTCTCCTTCGCCTTTTTTAAGATATCATCCAGTTGTGATTTCAGGCTTTTCAGATTGTCCATGACATTCTCATAGTCCATTCGTTTGGGTCCTATAATCCCAATCGTTCCCTTCACTCCCTCCCCCAGCTCGTATGTCGCAGTCACTACGCTGCAGTCCTTCATCGTCTGAATCGGAGATTCATCACCGATGTATACCTGAATACCGGTGCTGTTTTCATCTCCCAGCTTATCCGTAATCAGATTTACCAGCTCCTGCTTTTCCTCAAAGGTATGCAAAAGCTCACTGGCTCTTTCCGAATCTGACAGCTCCGGATACTTTAGGAAATTCGTCACGCCACTGGTGTAGATCTGCAAATCCTCTCCTTCACTGATTGCCTCCGCTACGCCATCCAACACATCGCTGACGACCTGTGAATGAATGCCTGCCTTTTCCTTCAGAATTGCAATCGTTCCCAGATTGATCTCCGGAATGGATAATCCGGTAAGACTGGTATTCAGCAGCATGTTCAGTTTCAGCATATCCTCGTTGTCAATCGGTTCCTCTACCGTGATCATTTTATTTTTCACAAGATTTCCGTCCAGCACCACAACCGAAAGAATATGGTGCTCATCCACATTGGACAGCTGTATAAACTTTACCTTTCCATGATTTCCCTGTGGTGCGGTAACCATGGTTGCATAGTTGGTATTCACTGCCAGAAGCTTTGCCACCTGCTGCAGGACACGATCTACCTTTTCGGTCTGCTCAATGACAAACTCCTTCATCTGCGATACCTCATGATCCCGCTCTGCCATCAGCTGATCCACATAGAAGCGATAGCCCTTATCCGAAGGAATCCGTCCTGCCGAAGTGTGGGGCTGTAGGATATAGCCCATTTCCTCCAGATCAGACATTTCATTTCGGATCGTCGCGGAACTGAGATTCAGATCGGTGTACTTAGAAATCGTGCGGGAACCTACCGGCTCTCCTGTTTCCAAATAATTGCGAATGATCGCCTTTAAAATGGTTGTTTTTCGCTCATCCAATTCGTTTCCGTTCATTCGTCCACCCCTTATCCGATACGCGCCTTGTTTGTTAGCACTCGATGAATTAGAGTGCTAATCATCACATGATTAAAATAGCACGATCCAAAGACTTTGTCAACACTTTTTTTCAAAACAATGCCGGGGGCAAAAGGTCATGAAGAGAACCCTTCGCCCCCGGCATCTTAAACCTTGCTGTTTCTACTGCCTTTCCTGCATGGCTCCGTCTGCACCCAGATGATAGCCGTCCACATCAAGATCTGCAGCCATCGCTCCGTTCGCATTCAGGTAATACCACACTCCGCCGATCTGCTTCCAGCCGATTGCCATTGCGCCGCTGCCATCCATGTAATACCAGAGGTCATCGATCTGTCTCCAGCCCACTGCCATCGCGCCGCCATCCTCCAGATAGTACCAGGTACCGCCCTGATTGATCCACCCGATTTCCATCGCGCCGCCCGGATTCAGATAATACCATACCCCGTCGATCTGCTTCCAGCCGGTTGCCATTGCGCCGCTGCCATCCATATAATACCAGAGATCATCAATCTGTCTCCAGCCCACCGACATCGCGCCGCCGCTTTCCATGTAATACCAAGTGCCATTGTCATTGATCCAGCCGGTTTTCATCGCGCCGTCACCGCCCAGATAATACCAAGCGCCATTGCCGGGATACCAACCGGTTCTCATATAGCCATTTTCGTCAAAGACATACCAGTACCTGCCGATTTTTTCCCAGCCATTGACCGGATAACTGCCGTCGTCATTGCGGAACCACCAGCGTCCGTTATCGTACTCCCAGATTCCGTTTATCTCCGGTTCCGGAAGCTTCGCAATCACCTCCGTATAGCTGTGCTGACATCTGCTGCAGGTGTATGTCCGGATTCCCTCTTCATCCTCCGTAGGCTCCTTTGTCACCACAGAGGTATAGCTGTGTCCCAGCGCCGGAATCACACTTCCTGCCTGAATCACCCTGCCGCAGATCCGGCAAACGGTATCCCCGGTATAGCCCGCCTCGGTACAGGATGCTGCCTTTTGCCCGTTTACGACAGTGCCGCCCGTATGCTGACAGGTATTCATCCTTATGGTAACCGTAACCGTTTCATAATTCTTCTCATCATTCTGATAAACTGCAGCTGCAGTAACCGTTCCGCCCTCTGTCAGTGCCTTTTGGGCATCCGCAGTCCGCCAGCTCCAGCCAGTATTCAGGGGAACATCCTTGACCTTCTGATCCTTTTTGTAGTTTACTGTAATCGTTTTATCCGGACCTTTGGCTCCGCTTGCTTTCTGAATCACATATTCCGCGGGCGCCTGCCCGGTAAAGTTTCCGATTCCCTGAACGGTCAGCGTATAGCTTCCTGCATCCCTTTGCGTATTGCCGGAAATCGTGTACTCCCCACTTTTTAACGTATAAATCTGTCCGCCAAGTGTAATGGAGGCCTTCACTCCGTCTACGGTCTGCTCTTCTCCGTTGTATACCAGATTTGCTGGAATGCCGGTAACCACAACAGCATGTGCGGCAATATCACATGCCGTAATCTGAACATCAACCGTCTCTTCTGCAGCCGTACACAGCTTCGTCTCTGCTGTGCAAAAGCGTATGATCCAGCATCCGACCTCCTTCGGATATCCTGTTTCATATTCCGAATCCTCTGCCCCCACAGGCTTATAGGAAACTTGAAGCTCGGCATCTGAGTTTTTCGTCACATCAACCGCAAACGGCATCCCGTCGTATTCCTTTGCAGACTCCGCAACTTCTGCCACGATACTGCCGGTCTGCTTCTTTACCGTAATTTTAACGCTCAGCGTGTCTGCGGTATAATCCTCCGTATCCGAAACCGATGTGGTAAGATTTGCGGTTCCCACACCGTTGATGCGAACCAGTCCGGTTTCATCCACCGACGCAACCGCTTCGTTGTCCGACGCATAGGTCATCGGCGCTCCGATCGCATTGCTGACCTCCAGTAAAAACGGTTCATCTCCGTATGCCTTGGTATAACTGAAACGCTCTGCCGTAAGCCGTGTTGTCAGCTTTGTCTTTGGATCCATCGTGACACCCACGGAAACGGTATTGTAATTTCGGGCATCCTTTTGATACACCGCGATTCCGGTCACGGTTCCGCCTGCGGTAAGCAGCTGTGTAGGATCCTCCCAACTCCATCCGTCAGGAAGTGAAACGTCCCCCAGCGTTTTATTGAGCTTGTCATACCCCACACTGCGTGTATTGTCCGGCGGATTCAGACCGTCTGCCTTTTGAATCGTATAGTCTGCCGACTTGCTGCCGGTATAATTGCCCTTACCGGTAATCGTAATCGTATAAGTTCCCGCGTCGGTCGCCGTCCGGTCGCCGGAAAGATCATAGTCACTGGTGGCCAAATTCGTCTCCGTACCGGCAAGGTTTGCCTTTACAGACCCCTCTACCAGCGCGATCCTCTTTTCTGTCCCGTCATAGGTCAGCGCAGCAGGCAGCGTAATGGTCACATCGGAAGCATGCGCGGTCAGATCATAGGGTGTGATTGTTACATTCCTTACGATCAGCTCTGCTGCCGTAAAATACGTATTGGCCGTCGTTGCCAGACGAATGTCATAGGTTCCTGCGTCCTGCGGATAGCCGGTCTGCGAAAAAACCGTCATGTCGCTGGCATCCGCTTTCCGATAGAATGCCGAAGGAGTCTGCCCGGTATTTGTGGTCACGCTCAGGGCAAACGGCTTTCCGTCGTATTCTTTCGTAAGCTCCTGCGAAGTATCCCGCGTAATCGCTCCCTTGTCTGCGCTGACCGTCAGAGTTGCCTCCTTACAGGTCACGTCATATTTGTCCGAGCCGGTACAGGTTGCCTTTATGGTGTACGTTCCTGCTGCTATGCCTGAAGGATCCGTTATCTCTGTCGAGCCGTCATATACTTGCCAGGTAATCGTTCCGGTGATGCCCTCACCGGGAGTGTCTCCCGATGCCAGCGAATTCTTATAGTCCTCCAGAGAAAATTCCGGAAATGTTCCGTCACCCTTGTACATGCCCGCGTCCTGAATCTTTACCTTAATCAGTTTCTTGTTTACGGTTATGGAAATCTCCTTCTCCGCCGCATCCCATTTTCCCGGATTCCCTGCCACCCGGACGGTAATCTTTGTCGCGCCGACTCCCTTGATCGTTACCATTCCGGAATTATCCACCGCAGCAATTGCAGGGTCTGCGCTTTCATACGTCATGGCCGCCCCCACATTGTTGGTGATCTCGCCCAGCGAAAAAGCCGGTTCTCCGTATTCTTTCGTGAAAGAGTCTGTGGGAACAGTAATCCTTGTGGATTCATTCGAGATGGTAACCTCTTTTGTCACTGCTGCCGCCGCATTCCGGTTGGAATCTCCGGCAAAGGAGGCCTGCAAAGTATAGGTTCCCACCGCTTCCGGAGCCTGACTCAGCACGGTTCCAGAGGTTGTGCTTCCCTCATACCACGTCCACTGAACCTCGCTGTATGAGAGCGTTTTTAGGGACATCTGTGTCTCTGTCGGCAGCGGAAAGGCTTCCCCCGGAATATAAGCCCGCGCGTTCACATAATTGGTGCCAAATGCAATCGTCGGCGTAGCCTTATTGACCGTAAAGGTGACATCCTGTGTTTTTTTCTCATAGCTTTCCGCATCCGAGGGCTGAAAGGTTACCTTATGAGTCTGCGTACCCACTGCACCGACCGGGGCGGTATCCCCCTCGTCCCAGCTCCACGAACCCGGCGTGTCTCCGGTAGCTGTCGTGAGCGTAAAGTCCCCCAGCGTCTGTCCGTAGGTTGCCGTTTTATCTGCAATTGCTGTCACTGACGGGGTTCCCTTATCCACCGTAAACTGAATCGTCGTATTCTGACTATAGAGTGAAGCATCGGTTTTCTTTGCGGATACGGTAAGCTGCAGGGTATGTGTACCCGTCTTTGCCCCCGCAGGAACCGTCCAGCCGGTCTCTCCTGCTCCGCTTAACAATTCAGTATCTCCCTCTTTCCAGACACAGGTCAATTTCGAATTATCCAATGCGTTTCCGTCATAACCGATGGCAGATACCACAAAGGAAAGGGGCGATGTAGTCTGATATGCCATGCGGTAGGTCTGATTGCTGTCATAGCTCTGTGTTCCCACCTTGACCGTTACCGTCCGAAAAGGCGGCAGCGCATATGCTGATGTGCTGAGCGTGGGACCATTTGTAAAGGTCACCTCTCCGGACACAACCTCATTTGTCATTTCATGGGACACACAAAATTTCCGGTCTTCAATCTCGGTGTCAGAGCCGACCAGAAAATAGCTGCTGCCTTCCTTGCCGGACACATACTCATTCTCATGTCCTTCCACCACCGGATCATCCCAGGTCACATCCACGGCATACCATGCATTCTCCAGCTGTACCGCATTCCACATATGATTGCCGGATGTCCCGTCAGATGCGATTCCGTTTCCGTTAATGAGCACACACGGAATCTTTTCCGCGTCACACAACACCTTAAAGGCCTTTGCGTATCCCTCACACACCGGGCGGGTTCTCTCCCCCAATTTTTCCTGGTCTTCTCCCACCGGCTGTAATGCCGATATACTCTGATGAGCCAAACGATACATCGGGTCATCTGTGGCCGCTGCGTCATCTGAATTGTATACATTATTGTGGGTCAGCCAGTTATGAAAGAAAGTCATTTTTTCCAGATCTGTGGGGGCTTCTCCCATCTCTTCCCGCATAGCGGACTGAATCTGTTCGATATAGCTGTCCCTCTGCTTTATCACATCCGTGATTGCATCTGCAGCCGGAGTATCCAAAGCATCCGGAAAGCTGACCAGATCACGCACATCGCTGTTTGTTCCATTCGGATCATCGGTGTGACACAGCACGAGATAGACCTGATAAGTGCTGCCATCCCCCAGCCTGAGGGTTGTGATCTCTCCGGTAAGCCAGAACACCTCCGGGTGATCCCGCAAAAAAGCAGCATAGACCGTTACCAGTTCCTTTTCCTTCTGCTCTGCCTCCGTCTCACTGACAGCTGACACCGCCGGATTCAGGACATAATACCTGCTCCCGTCTTCTGCCGGAAACAGATTCAAGTCGGTAACCGGATTTACTAGGATCTCCCCTTCCAGACTGCCGTTTACCAGCGCATCATATACATACTTCACATCGTTCGAAAGCTGTACCCGGTCAATGTATTTTTCCGCAGTGCCGTCAATCAGCGCAACACTGCCTGCGCCAAACATTGTCTCCGCAATCTCTTCCACCTGCCCCGAGGTATAATGCTGTTCCTCTACGACCACGGATGCTCCGCCGTCCGTCACTCCCCGCACTGGATCCGGCTCTCCGGCGTAAACCGCAAATCCCCCGGTATCCGCCGATGCCGCAAATACTGCACAAGCCATCAGTGCTGCCAGAATCCGCATTCCTCTTTTTTTTCTCATTCTGTTTCCTCGCTTTCCTCCGTTTTTTATTTTATAATTTTATCTGCTCCATCTCCCGTTGGCATTCACAGAATAGCTTCCAATCCGGGTATTTACAGCCATCGCTCCATTGGTATAAAAATAGTACCAGCTCCCGCCTACCTGCTGCCATCCGGTCTGCATCGCTCCGCTTGCGCTCAGATAATACCATTCCCCGCCGGTTTTCAGCCAGCCGGTAACCATCGCTCCGCCCGGTCCCAGATAATACCACCTGCCGCCGCTCTGCCGCCAGCCCACCGCCATGGCTCCGCTTCCGTCAAAATAATACCACACATCGTCTATCTGCTGCCATCCGGTCTGCATCACTCCGTCTGCATTCAGATAATACCAGCTTCCGCGATCATAAATCCATCCGGTTTTCATCACACCGTCATGACCCAGATAATACCACAGACCGTTACTTTGATACCAGCCGGTACGCATGTATCCCTGCGCATCAAAGACATACCATTCCCCCTCAACCAGACTCCAGCCATTGCTCGGATAAGTGCCGTCATTTTTCAAAAACCACCAGCCTATTCCGTCCAGCATCCAAACACCCTGTGCCGGAAGTCGCTCAATCGGACTCGTGTATGTCTCTCCGCATCGGCCGCATGTATAGGTCGTAAGCCCCTCTTCGCGGTAAGTAGGCTCCTTTGTCACTTGCGCGACAAAGCTGTGCCCCACTGCCGTGATGCTTTGCCCTGTATGTACAACGGTTCCGCAGAAGCTGCACACCTGATCTCCCGTGTATCCGTTCTCCGTACAGCCCGCTGCACGCTGATTCCGGAGTACAAGCGCCGGGTGGCTACACGGTCGAACCTGAACCGCCACGTCAATTCCTTTCACTTCACGATAATTCACCGAATCCGTGGGTGTGAATACCGCCTTATGCCAGACGGTACCTACATTTCCCACAATTGTCCCGGGAGCCTCCCAGTGGAAGCTGCCCGGCGTGTTTCCTGCCACAACCCCGGGGAGCGTCACATTTCCGAGTGTACTGCCATAGGTGGCTGTAAGTCCCGCGGGCACCGTATAAACCGGCTCCGCCTTTGCGATCGTGACTTCGACACTGTTTTGCCCCACATATCCCTCTGCCGCAGTCGCCGTCAGCACGCATCGGTAGGTTCCTGCATTTTTTCCGACCGGAAACGAGAGTCTGCCGGTCGCATCCTCTGCGGAATATACATTTCCGTCGATTTTCCATGCATAGGTAAGCCCGGATAACGCCTTCCCGTCGGCGTCATAGGCCTGCGCCGTCAGCACCGGTCCGCTCTGATAACCGTACGCCGCGCTTCCGGTGACCGATATGCGCAGACTGTGAATCTTTCCGGCTGCATATGCCTGTTCGGACAACTGCGGCCCGTTGCTGAAAGCCACACCATCCGAAGACACCGTATTTGATTCCGGATGCGAGGTAAGGAAGGGCACCTCATTGATGACCGTATCCGCCCCCACCAGAAGATAATCGTCCGTTCCGTCCGATTCCCCGAACAGATCTGCCTGATCATTCCATGTGACATCCACCGCATACCAGCTGCCATTTTCCAGCTGTACATAGTTCCACATGTGCGGTCCGGCGGTTGCCGCCGAAAGCCCTGCATCTCCATCCACCAAAACACAGGGAATACCCGCTCTGTCGCACAAAACCTTAAATGCCCTTGCATAGCCCTCACAGACCGGCCCGTTCACCCCGCTGTTCCCTTCCAGCGCCGATACACACTCCCATGCCGTGTTTGGAGCCCATCCGGTCAGACCGATTCCCACAATGGTATTGTACTGGTTGTGACTGGTTAGCCAGTAATTAAAATAGGTCGCCTTGCCGACCCGGTCAGTGTCTGCATTCATTCCGGCAAGAATCTTATTGATATTCTGGTCTCTTTCACTGATTGCATTTTGTATCCGGTTCGCCGAGGGATAGGTTGCGGTATCTCTCACATCGAAAGCGGCATTTTTTAAGACAAAATAAAAGGTCTGTTCGTACACGTTCTTTTTCTTATCCACCGTGTATGTTACGATGCAGCTGCCGTTCAGCCAGAACACCTCGGGATGATCCCGGTCAAAGGCATTGTAAGCAGCTATAATCTCATCGGCAACCTCCTTTTCGTTCATTGTCCGGCTTCCGGTAAAGGTAACCACATTCACCACGCAGCTTCCGTCGGGAAGCCTGCTGCCATTGGCCGGATTGATCAAAAAGCTGTTCGTGCCGCTGGTATTTTGCTCCAGAGTCTGATAAAAGCGCTTCGCATAATCCGAAAGCGCCACTCTGTCAATAAACCGCTGATAGTTCCCCGCACTCAGCGACACACTGCTTCCCAGATAGGTTTCTGCAACTGCCGAGGTCTCCGCAGCCGAATAGAAAAATTCCTCCTCAATCGGGAGCACAGCTTCTGTTTCAGTTTCTGTTTCTATTTCAGTCTCCGGCTGTTCTCCCCGGACGCACACCGTTTCCCGGATGCAGACTCCCCCGGTGAAAAGAAGCCCTGCCAAAAGTGCAAGAATCCAACTGCAGATCCTGTTTTTCGGGATATATCTCATGCTATGCCCCCTTTTCCACTATTTGCCCTCAGTATACTCTTTTTTTTCCCCAAAAACAAGCTTTGGACACGGTTCATCCATCCGTGTCCAACAAAAAATTCGCCAGCACATAGTTGCTGAGCTCCATTCCTCGTTCCGTTAATTTTATAATCCCCGCTCTCATTTCCAACAGTCCCTGTTCGGACAATGTATGTAATGCCTCTGGGTAAACCGCTTCAATTTCCACGTCAAACTGTTCCTTAAAACTCCTCCGTGTGACCCCCTCCGTCATACGCAGTCCCAGAAACATAAATTCCTCGATCTGTGCCCGCCGGCTGACGTATTCTGCGACTGCATGGAGATTCGTATACGGAAGCATCTGTTTTTTCCGTCTGGTCAGCGATACCTCCTTTTGCAGCAGCTTAATATTTTCACAGGTACGGATGTATTTCTCCAGCTCCGTCGTGTTGCTGTAGCGAACATCCGAGCGCCGCAGCAGGGAGGCAGCACCCAGCCCCACGCCCAGATAGGGCTCGCGCCTCCAGTAGCCGATATTGTGGCGGCTCGCACAGCCTGGTCTGGCATAAT
This sequence comes from Lachnospiraceae bacterium, assembly GCA_017484135.1. GTDB lineage: Bacteria > Bacillota > Clostridia > Lachnospirales > Lachnospiraceae > Roseburia_C. Next base: position 16,129 of record JAFUTQ010000066.1, on the reverse strand, counting down.
TGGAAACCTCGTAATGCTCATATCCGAAGGAGGCAAGTATCTCCGCAGTCTGCCTGCCGATCTCAAGCTCTGTCTCCTCGGACGGCAGCTGCATGGGAATCCCGCCTGCCGCCCGTCTCCGCGCGTCCTCTGCATAACTCTCATAGAACGGCGTTCCCTCCTCGATCATCAGGGAATAGACGGAAATGTGTTCCGGCTTCAAACGTGCCACCCGCTCCAGCCCTGCCGTAAACTTTTCCACCGTCTGATGGGGCAGTGCACTCATCAGATCCACATTGATATTTTGAAATCCGGTCTGTCTTGCCATCTCATAGGTGTGCAGAAAATCCCGAAAATTATGAATCCTTCCCAGAAGCTGCAATTCATAGTCATATACCGACTGCAGTCCGATACTGAGCCGATTGATGCCGGATTTTTGATAGCTGGTCAGCTTTTCCCGATTGGCTGTTCCGGGATTACACTCCATCGTCACCTCCGCGCCGTACACGACCGCAAAGCTGATCTGGATCTGTTTTAAAATCAGCTCCATATATTCCTTTTTCAGAAGGCTCGGAGTTCCCCCTCCAATGTAAACAGAGTCCAGCCTCGGTCGCTCGAACTGTTCTCCGTAAAACCGAATCTCACGCAAAAGAGCACCAACATAACGTCGCTGCGTTTCTTCGTTTGCGGGTGCTGATAAGAAATCACAATATGCACATTTTTTTTCACAAAAGGGAATATGCACATAAAGCTCCATGGGTTAATCCTCGTCCAATTTTAATACACTCATAAAGGCAGCCTGCGGAATCTCCACATTTCCGATCTGCCGCATACGCTTCTTTCCTTCCTTTTGCTTTTCCAAAAGCTTCCGCTTACGGGTAATATCCCCACCATAGCATTTTGCCAGCACATCCTTCCGCATGGCCTTGATGGTCTCCCGCGCGATGACCTTGCTGCCGACCGCCGCCTGTATCGGAATCTCAAAAAGATGCCGGGGGATCTCCCCCTTTAACTTTTCACACATCCTCCTGCCCCGCTCGTATGCAGTGTCCTTAAACACGATAAACGACAGGGCATCCACCTCCTCCCGATTGATCAGGATATCCAGCTTTACCAGCTCCGACCGCCGATATCCGCTCATCTCATAATCAAAGGACGCATAGCCTCTGGAGCGGGATTTGAGCGCGTCAAAAAAGTCGTAGATAATCTCGTTTAAGGGCAGCTCATACCGGATCACCGCCCGGGTCTGCTCGATGTATTCCATGCTTTTGTAGATTCCGCGCCGCTCCTGACACAAATCCATGATTGCACCCACATATTCTGAGGTTACCATGATCTCGGCGCTGACCATCGGCTCCTCCATATGATCGATCTCCGAGGGATCCGGCAGATTGGAAGGGTTCGTCAGTTCAATCCGCGTACCGTCGGTTTTATAGACGTGATAAACCACGCCCGGTGCCGTCGTGACCAGATCCAGATTAAATTCGCGCTCTAAGCGTTCCTGTATCACCTCCAGATGCAGAAGACCTAAAAAGCCGCAACGAAATCCGAAGCCCAGCGCAACGGAGGTCTCCGCCTCATACTGCAGGGCCGCATCATTCAACTGAAGCTTTTCCAGCGCATCCCTCAAATCCGGGTATTTCGCTCCGTCTGCCGGATACAGCCCGCAATACACCATCGGATTTACCTTTTTGTAGCCCGGCAGGGGGGCTTTGCACGGGTTGTCCGCCTCCGTAATGGTATCCCCCACGCGTGTATCCTTGACATTTTTTAAGCTCGCGGTAAGATACCCTACCATGCCTGCCGAAAGCTCCTCACAGGGAATGAACTGTCCCGCGCCGAAGTATCCCACCTCCACGACATCCGCCACGCAGCCCGTAGCCATCATGCGGATCGTGCTTCCCGGACGGACGGTTCCCTCCATGATACGACAGAATACAATCACGCCCTTGTAGGAATCATAAACCGAGTCAAAAATCAGAGCCTGCAGCGGAGCCGCCGTATCTCCCTTGGGCGCCGGAAGCCGGTGTACAATTGCCTCCAGCACCTGTTCTACATTCAGACCGGTTTTGGCCGAGATACGGGGTGCATTCTGCGCTTCCAAACCGATCACATCCTCAATCTCATCTGCCACCTCATCCGGCCGGGCGCCGGGCAGATCAATCTTGTTGATGACCGGAATAACCTCCAGATCATGATCCAGCGCCAGGTAGACATTTGCCAGTGTCTGCGCCTCCACCCCCTGCGCCGCATCCACCACCAGCACCGCACCGTCACACGCGGCCAGCGAGCGGGAAACCTCATAGGTAAAATCTACATGTCCCGGCGTGTCAATCAGGTTCAGAATATACTCCTCCCCATCCTGTGCCTTGTATATGATCCGAACCGCCTGAGACTTGATCGTAATTCCGCGTTCGCGCTCCAGTTCCATATTGTCGAGTACCTGTGCCTGCATCTCCCTGCTGGTCAGAAGCCCTGTCATCTCAATGATACGGTCTGCCAGTGTAGACTTTCCATGGTCGATATGCGCGATGATACAAAAATTTCTGATCTTCTTCTGATCCGTTGCCATCTATATTTACTCCTTTTTTAACGTATCGGCACGCGCCGCTGCGCGGCACCTGCCAAGTCGTCGGCAGCCATTCCGAAATGAGCTTCGCTCATTGGGCTTCCTCCTCTTATAACGTATCGGCACGCGCCGCTATGCGGCACCTGCCAAGTCGTCGGCAGCCATTCCGAAATGAGCTTCGCTCATTGGGCTTCCTCCTCAACTCCATGCTGCAGGAGAAAATCCGTCCAAACGTAATAGTATTTTCCCAGCAGATGAACCTCGTCATAGGTATATTCCGGATTCAGATTTCCAGTCTCATCCAGCATTACCTCATTTACATCAATATAAAATATATCCCGGTTATTTGCAAGTGCCGCAATCCGGTCGTTCCTTGCCTGTATGGCGGGGTTATTGAAAATCTGATCCCGGTCGGAACGGCTTTGCTTCACATACATGATTCCCTCCAAAAAGATCAGTGCATCCGGCTGCAGCTCACGCAAATGCTGCACCGCCTCCTCATACGCTGTCATGAACGTATCAATCGTCCCGGTTCCCATCTCGTTGATCCCCACCATTAAATAGATTTTTCCGAATTGCTCCTCGGAAAGCGCCTGCTCAATGGTTATTTTCCTCCCGTTTCTCTCTGCAACCGGCTCCGTAAACAAATCGTAAATCGTCAGTCCCACACTGGCGTAATAGGTGGCATTATCCCATCCCGAATAGTCCTTAAGTCCCACCGTCCGGGAATCTCCGATAAACAACGCATCGTCAAAATACTCCCGTGTTACCTCTGTAAACTCATAGCTCTGCTCCTCCGGCATTTCCGCTTCCCCTTCTGCAGGCACCTCTGTTTCCGTCTCCGTTGTCTCCTCTGCTTCTGCGATCATGCGCTCTGTGGCATCCTGCTCTATATCCGCCGGATCCGCTCCCCCGTCATCCGGGCCCTGTTTCTGTGAACCGCCCTGCAAAATATTCCAATCAGAAACTGCCTCGATAAATCCGGCAACCGCAGAATCATTTTTCAGAATTGGTACATATCCTTTATAAATTCCCCACTTCCCAACAAGCGCAGCCACCACGACTGCCAGCATACTGACTGCCAGACAGCACAAAAGCGGCGCTTTCTTCCATTTTTTCATTGTTACCCTCCGCTAAAAAACAAAATACAAAAACGGATTCTGATTTCCCTTTGCAAGCATCCAGACACAAATCCAGAAGCATACAAACAGAAGCATCTTCATCCATATCTTATTCCAGTATTTTTTCCACAGCTTATCTGCAAACGGCATGGAAACCAGCAGCGCAAGGATCAGAAACGGTCCGTAATTTTTGCATCGCTGCAGATAATCCATCTTATTAACCGCAATTCCATTTCCGAAAAACGGAAACAAGCGTGAAAAATAGATTCCCAGCTGCCCGATATCCTTTACCGCAAAGATCAGCCACGTCAAAGGCATGAAAAACAGGATATAGGCGTGTCCAATCCCCGGAAAGCGCTCCAGCCACCGACGCATTCCCAGTTTTTCCAGAACAATCAATCCATAGAGCGCCAATGCCCACAGAAGGAAATTCCAAGTATCTCCGTGCCAGATTCCCGTAACCACCCACACGATAAACAGGTTCAAACAGGTACGCAGCTTCCCTTTCCGGTTGCCGCCCAAGGGGATGTACAGATAATCTTTGAACCATGCCCCCAACGTCCTATGCCATCGCCGATAGTAATCTCCCACGCTGATCGCGCGATAGGGATGATTGAAATTGTGCGGCAGCGAAAAACCGAGCATCTCCCCCAGACCCACCGCCATCATACTGTACCCTTGAAAATCAAAAAAAAGCTGTGCGGAATATCCCACAATCCCCAGCCATGCCAGCGGCGTGGAAATGCTTTCAAATCCGACGGTCTGTATATCCTTCCACAGGGCTGCCAGACGATCGGCAATGATTACCTTATAAATAAGCCCCACAATCAGCAAGGACACTCCATGCTCAATTTTTTCCACATCATGCGTCCTGCTGCGAACCGCTCCGATCGTCTCCCGAAAAGATGCAATCGGACCGGAAATCAGTTTCGGAAACATCATGACATAGGTGCCTGCCCGAATATAGTTTCGTTCTGCGCGTTCCCTGCCCTGATACACATCCAGCACATAAGACAAAATCGTAAAGGTATAAAAGCTGATGCCCAGAGGCAGCATCCGGACATAAAATTTATAAAAGCACAGCACTCCCACGTCACAGATTACCAGCAAAATCATCCAGACTCTCCGCCATACAACAGAACCATTCTCCCTGTCCATGACCAGGGTCAGTGCATAGTTCAGGCTCAGAGACAACAGCAGCAGAATGGCATCCTGCCAGCTTCCCATGGCATAAAAGACAATACTTCCGGCAAAAAGCACCGGATTCTTCCATCGATCCGGCACCAGATAATATAGGAGCAGAAAAATCGGCAGAAACCGAAAAATAAACAGCAAACTTGAAAATTCCATATGGCGATCTCATTCCTTCATTTGTGCGTACTTCTTTATTTTATCAAGTAATTTGTGATATGCAAGTGTATTTTTTGATTTGAGGGGGGATTTGAGTGGGAAAAAGGCTCCCATCGTGAAACGATGGGAACCCTTTACACAAAAAACCGTTGCGGAAAGCTTGCTTTTCGAAGCGGTTTTTGTGCAAAGAGTCAATGCCGACTACGTCGGCTTGACCTTTTTCCACCTCAAATCCCCCCTCAAATCTTTTCGCCAAATTCATCCGTAAAGCTCTATTGCGTCCCGTGCAAAACCTTATTCAGCAAATCCGCCAGGGGCACCAGCGAACGATAGATTTCCTCCTGCGTATTCGTGTAGGAGCCCATCTCAATGAGCAGTGTTTTTTCTCGAAAATGCATATTATAACGATACCCCTTCAGATAAATCGGTCGTGTCAGATTGGGATAATACTCCGCCGCCGCGATCTGCATCTGCATGGAAAAGGCAAGATTTCCTTCCAGATTCGGGTTATCTAAATAGGTAATATTTCCCAGCGTGTTGGTATAGCTGAGCCCGTTAAAAAACATAATCGGCGCCATCTCTACCCCATTTACCTCACGCACCATGTGTTTTTCAACAGAATCCCGGTGCAGGTCAATGACCACCTCGATACTGGGATTTTCCTCTAAAATTTTTTGAATGGGCTCCTCCGCGTTCGAATATGCGTGATCCCGGTCACCCACATCGTACTGCCCCATGTGATGTATGACATTAAATCCGTACTGCTCCTCCAGCAGCTGCTTCAGATATTCCCCAGCTCCCATCACACCGGTCATCACGTCATTGGGATCAGAATCCGCAAACATTTCCTGGGAATGGGTGTGATAAATCAAGATTTGCGGCTGATCCGACGGTGTGATAAGCGTCAGATCTCTCCCCAAAAGCTCTGCGGCATTTAACTGGCTGCCTGTAATGGTCGTCGTACTGTCTACGGTGTAAAAGTTTTGAATCAGGTAATCAAAATCATTCAGCTTTTCTCTGGAAATTTCCTGCACCTTTCCGTCAGAAAGGCCTTCCTCTGCCGCGATCTGCTGTGCCACCTGCGATACTGCCTGCGCATTTTGCGCTGCGGCCTCCTGTGCCACGATCTGCTCATTTTCCGCTACAGCCTCCTGTGCCACCATCTGTGCATTTTCCTGCGCGGCTGCCTGCAGCACATCCGCAGACACCTCTGGCTCGTCTTTCCCCTCCAGAGCCATAATTTCTTCATAAGAAAGAGTGCTTTCCGCCTGCGTTTTGTAGCTTCCTGTTTTTCGGACATATGACCACAGGGGAATATGCTCCTCTATCTGATCATATAGTACCTCTGACAGGGTTTTCTCATCCCGTCCCTGCGCCACAAATGTAAGCTGCGGCACATATTGTCTGTCCATTGTCAGCTGCAGCCGATTCATCAGCGTTGCTGACAACCGGGTGCCTGTTTTTTCATTCTGAAACAGACATAGGAATGCCACTCCGCAAAGAAGCCCACCTATTATAACTGTAAGCGGTTTTTTCCCGGACTTTTTTTTCACTTTCATAGTATATTTTATGCGGGAGCATGTTTTTTTAGAAGTGCTGATTTGTATTCATGCAATGATGTGATTTTTTTCAAGTGATTGGAGGGGCAAAAGGTCATGCCGACATAGTCGGCATTGACTCTTTGTGAAAGAAATCTCTGGGGAAAGCTGGCTCTCCCCAGAGATTTCTTTCACAAAGTGTGCACATCGTTTCACGATGTGCGTCTTTTGCCCCTCCAATCACTTAAAAAAAATCAAATTCCCTACGAAAACGCAAGGTTCAAGCCTTCCGAAACCGTATAGCTCAGCCTTTTGACTGCCTCGTCGATATCCTTCGGCGTGACAAACATTGCATTCAGATTCGGCGACAGCAGCTCCCGCGCAAGCTCATGCTTTTCGATGTCATCCAGACCGGAAAGCGCATTGCCCACATGATTTAAGGTCTGGGAACGATTCATTTCTGTGATCAGCTCATTCATGGTATCCGATACAATCGTCGCGGCATCCACCACAGTGGGAATTCCTATGGCAATGACCGGAACTCCCACGCTCTCCTTGTTGATGGCGTGCCGATGGTTTCCCACACCCGAGCCGGGGTTGATCCCGGTATCCGTGATCTGAATGGTGCGGTTTAAGCGTCTGACACTGCGCGCAGCCAGCGCATCTACCACCACCACCAGATCCGGCTTCGTCTCCGCGATCACACCGGAAATGATCTCGCTGGATTCCATTCCGGTCTGTGCCATCACCCCCGGCACGATGGCACTGACAATCTTGACCTTTGGATTTTCCAGGGCATATTTTCCAAATTCCCGCACTATATGTCTGGTAATCATGATGTTATCCACCACATTCGGCCCCAGTGCGTCCGGTGTAACCTTGCGGTTGCCCAGACCTACGATCAGCACGGACATGTCCTGCTTTTTTTTGGGCATCATGGTTCGCACAATTTTGGCCAGTTCCTCCGAAACCTCCCGGTGGTAGCTCTCATCCTCCTCCAGCATATTCATTGCCTCCAATGTGATATAGCTTCCTCTGGGCTTTCCCATCGTGCGGGCACCATTCTCGGTATCGATATACACCCTCGTGATATGGATTTCCTGTGACACCTGTTCCTCCTCCACACGCACCCCCTTGATCTCTACATTGTCCTTGTCGAATTTTTCCTTAGACTCTAAGGCCAAATCCGTTCTCACCTGAAACATGTCGCTTTCCTTCGCATCCTTTCCTAAATGATAATAGTAGTAACATTTTTTACAATTTTTCCCGAATTATGTATTGACAGAATGAAAAAGCTGGGCTAAACTATCATAGTATGTTTTCATTAGCACGTCCGTGTCCGGCTTTAATGAAACAGCGAACTGATTATTGAATCATGAGATACATTGGAGGTGTACAGGTTGGCAAACATTAAATCTGCTAAGAAAAGAATTCTTGTCAATAGAACGAAGGCCGACAGAAATAAGGCAATCCGTTCCAGAGTTAAGACATCAATCAAAAAGGTGGAGGCTGCAATTTCGGCAAAGGACAAGGCTGCTGCACAAGCTGCTCTGACCGCTGCCACTTCTGAGATTAACAAGGCTGCTTCCAAGGGTGTTTATCACAAGAATAATGCATCCAGAAAGATTTCCCGTTTGAGTCTGGCCGTGAATAAGCTGGCCTAGCCGGATTTCTTTCCCGACACATAAAACGCAAAACCACCGGTACCGTCATACCGGTGGTTTTTTATGCGCAGGGGTGCATAAGGAAGTATTTCGGCTTACGCCGAATGCTATGGTCAAGTGCTGAATGGCACAATCAAAAGCTCTACCGCCAGACTGTCATTCAGCCGTCCCAGCTTCACATCCTCCTCCGCCTGTGCGCAATCCGATATCATCTGCTTCAGCTGATCCGGAGAAAAGGCTTTGGCCTGGGACAGGTTTTTGGATACGGCAAAAACCGGAATCCCTGCATTCTTTGCGATTGCGTCCTTCGGATAGCCCTTCATGGACATGCTCTTTATCAGCAACAGGTTTCGGAATTGCCGCGCAATCAGAAACAGAATCCGCATGGGCGGCTCCTTAAGTTCCAGAAGCTCATAATACAGGGTCAATGCCTTTGCCTGATCCCGGGCAGATATTGCATCCACCATCTGGAAAATATGATTTTCCGTCTGCCCCACACAAATGTCCTGAATGTCCTGTAATGTGATCTCCTGCTTGTCCATGGTGTAGCAAAGGAGCTTTTCCATCTCATGATCCATGCTCTCCATATCCGCTCCGGCAATCCCGATAAAGCATTCCAGTGCGGTGCGTGAGATCGTTTTATTTTCTTTTATTACACGCTTTTCCAGCCAGCGTATCAGTGTCTTTTCATCGGGTCTGGAAAAATCTACTGCTCGTCCGATACGCGTGACCGCCTTGTACGCCTTGGAACGCTTGTCCACCTCATCCTCCACAAAGATGATGCATGTAGTTTCCGGTATCTGCGGCAGATATTCGGTCAGCTCCTCATTCGCATTCTTGAAAAATCCGCATCCCTCTACCAGAATCACACGCCGTTCCTGAAAGAACGGGAGGGTCTCCGACTGGTCAATCAGCTGACGGACATTCACATCCTTTCCTTCAAAGCAGGAGAGGTTCATCGTATCGCCCTCCGCTACCAGTGCATTTTTCAGCTTGTCCCGATACTGCCGTTTTAAGTAGGCCTCCTCGCCGTACAGGAGATAGAGTCTTTTAATACTTCCGTTTTCGATATCTTCTTTGATGGTTTTCATGGCTTCATTGTAGCATACCTGCCCCCGTGACAGCAAGTGCATGGTTCGGAAGTAAACAGAAACCATGTCGACAGGGTTACTGTATATAATATTTTACCTTGTGAGAAAACGGAGTTTATGCTATGATGGAAAAAGTTGGAAATACACCAAAAGAAATGGGAGGTTCCTCATGAGTTTTTTATCAAATTTGTTGAGCCGGGAAGCAAGACGCGCCATTACATCGGTAGTAGATCAGACAGTTACCGATGCGGTCCGGAAAGGGCTGAACCAGTTCGGACAGGGTTCTTCTTCCCCTGCCAATACACCAAGCACCACTACGGCGACACAGTCGAAGACCGCGGCACAGCCGAACCAGGCCGCAACGGTCAGGAAACAGACGGCGGTCGGCGCTGACCCTCAGACCATCGACAACCGGATTCAGAGTGTACTGACCGAACTCAATCGCGATCGGATTGATCCGGCGACTATTTTGACACTGCGCAGCAGCGTACCTGCCTCCGAACTGCAGGCAAATCCCGAGGCACGGGATTACAGCTATGGCGTTTATCAGAACGGACAGCCGAAATGCATGATCATGGTGCTGACCAATCGCAATGATTATCAACGCCGCGCCGTGCGCCTGTCCCATGAGGCCGCGGAAAACGCCGGTGTGTCCTGTATCAATCTGATGACGCACCTTCCAAATGAAACCTCCTACATCTCACAAAAGATACAGGAGAGTTTGTAAGATTTTTTTATTTTGATAAAAAGAAAGAGAAATGTAACCCTTGTTACACCCGCGAGGGGTCAAGCAGTCCTTGTACACAGAGGTGCATTTTGCGGGTAATGGAGGACTGTTCCGCCCGGTGGAATAAGCACAGCTTTATTCCTATCAAAGCATTTTCTCTTTCTTTTTTATATTTTTGTGATTTTTATATCAGGGATGAAGATTGGAAAATAACGCTATGATTTCTTGTGACACAGAACAAAAAAACAACACGGATTTTCTCTCACTCTTAAAAGACCCCCGGTATTGGGAGCTTTTTTTTACACAAAAAACCGAACAAAAACATTTGTCGAAGCGTGAGACCGACGGATTATCTGCCTTTATCGGGGACAAACGCTATCTGGTTTACAGCGCTCAGATTGAAGCAGGCTCCTTTCCGCAGGAATATCCCGTCAAAAAACGCATCAACAAAGAAAACGTTACCAAAAAACGTATCGTATATACCTTTTCGGAAGAGGTCAATTATGTGTTGAAGCTTCTGGCTTTTTCCCTGTACCGCTATGACGAATTTTTTTGCGTTAACTGCTATGCGTTTCGCCGCAATCGCAGCGTCGGGCATGCGATCCGCCATATCCAAAACCACCCCGCATTGAAACATAAATACTGCTACAAAGCAGATATCCGAAACTATTTTAATTCCATTGAGCCGGAGCTTTTGCTGTCCAAACTGTCTCCCATCCGCGCTGCAGATCCGGTGGTCTATGAGATTTTTGAACGGATTCTGATGCAGCCCCTTGTCATGGAAAACAACCGACTGGTCACGGATTCCCACGGCGGCATGGCAGGTCTTCCGATCGCTCCTTTTTTTGCAAACTGGTACTTAAAGGATGTGGATGAATTGTTTTTTTCTAAGGGGATTGACTATTTCCGGTACTCAGATGATATTTTAATCTTTGCGGATACGCAGCAGGAGCTAAGCGCGTATCAGAATCTTTTGAAGACCTGTCTGGATGCGCACGGACTTTCCATCAACCCGGAAAAGGAAAGCGTCACTCTGCCGCACGGAAAATGGGAATTTCTGGGTTTTTCCTATCAGGATGGCGTGTTGGATCTTTCCGACAACACGAAGCGCAAAATAAAGAGCAAAATCCACCGCAAGGCAAAGGCACTGCGGCGGTGGCAGCGGAAGAAAGACCTGTCCCCGGACAAGGCTGCGATCGGATTTATCCGTGCCATGAACCGTAAATTCTACGGCACGGATTCGGAGGATGATTTCTGCTGGCAGCGCTGGTTTTTCCCCTATCTGACGGTGGATACCGGGCTTCGGGAGATCGATGCCTATATGCAGGAATATATCCGCTACTGTGTGACCGGACGCCACTATAAGGGGAACTACCGCATCCGCTATGAGCAGCTGAAAAGCTGGGGATATCGGAGTCTGGTGCATGAATATTATAAACAGCGGGAGGAAAAATGATGGCTGCTTACCATTATGAATTAATCTCAGAAAATCTCAAATGTTTGTCTTGATTTTTTAACGAATTTCAAAATAATACAGATACACATCTTCAAGCGACAGATTTTCGGATACGGGACGGAAATTCTCCGGCAAATCATCTCCCACCTTCCGAAAATATACCCCATCTGATTGCAGAAAAATATTTCCCACACCATATCGCTCCTGCAGAGATAGAATCTCTTCCTTTTTGCAGGGACATTCTCCGACCTTTCCCTGAAGTGTCTCCAGCAATTCGCCGGTGGTTCCCTGACGCACGCACTGTCCCTGTCTGGTCAGAATGATATCGTCTGCGATCAATTCGATATCCGATACGATGTGCGTTGCGATAAGAATGATTTTATCCTTGGAAATTTCCGCAATGATATTGCGCATGTTGATGCGCTCCCTTGGGTCCAGTCCCGCCGTCGGCTCATCCAGTATCAGTATCTTCGGACTGCCTAAAAGGGCCTGTGCCAGCAGCACTCTCTGCAGCATCCCGCCGGAAAAGCCTCCCATCCTTTGATTCCGCCACTGGTATAAATTGAGCTTTTCCAGCCAGTAGGCAATCTGCTCTGTCCGGACGCTTTTTTTGATATCCTTCAGCCCTCCGATATAATGCAAAAACTCTGTGGGTGAAAACTGCTCGTAAAAGCCCTGCTGCTGGGGCATATAACCGATCAGGCTGCGGTACGCTTCTCCCATGGACACAATATTTTTCCCATCCAGAGTAATCTCCCCCGATGTCAGTTCCAGATTTTCCGTCAAAAGATTCATCAGCGTCGATTTTCCCGCTCCGTTTGGTCCCAGAATGCCATGAATCCCCTCGGACAGCTCCATCGAAAAATCCTTGATCGCATAAAAATCTCTATACTTTTTGCATACGTTTCTGAGCGCTAATTTCATCGCCCTTCCCCCTTCCGCACCATTGAATTTTTAATAAAAAGCAACTGCACGCACCGATCCCCAGCACAAAAAGCACTGCTGCAAGACTCCTGTAAAATCCGCCCCCGTTCAAAAGCTCCACATAGACAAGGGGCTGCACCAGCGACAGATCATAGCACCATTCCAGCCCCAGCATGTACAGGATCTGGGGCACCACTGCAATCAGGATGGTACAAAGCACCCCTTTTATGCTTTTTAACAAATAAGTCATTTCACTGGTCACATAAGCCAGTGCCGTCAGCACCCCCACATGGAGCAAAAATACGATGCACAAAAAGCCCCCGATGGATACCGGCAACGGAAAGTCCTCCAGAAACCGGAGACTCTGTACGGGTGCGTTCAGACAGTGCAGCGGATCGTTTCTGCAGACCTCCCAAAACCTTAAGCCATAGGAAACTCCACTGACCAGCACACAGACCAATGCAGCGATTCCTGTCTTTTTTCGAAACAGGCTTATTCGTCCCCCCTTTGTACAGCGGATGACGCCATACATTCCGCAGCTCTTATCATAAGAAAAAACAGACGACATCAAAAAAATGATCAAAATCACATTTGCAATTGCTATAAATTCCTGCTCCTCATAACCGCTTCCCACCCAGAGACCATTTTCCGTCCACAGAAGCCGGTAGGGTCTTTCATTGACGATCCAAACGTCAATGTCCCGCTCCTCCTTCAGCCGATCCACATACGCAAGCTGCTCCTCCAACTGCCCCACCGCTGCAATCATGGTGGAATAGGAGCTGTAACGCTGCGCTGCGGAATCAAATTCCGCGTCACTGATGCTCCCTGCCGCGTACTCCGCCACTTTTGTCTCATACTCCTGTGTGACCTGTTCAAGCTCTGCCTGTTTTTCGGCCATCCATGCGCGAAGCCTGCCATCGTCCACTCCCTCATACTCCCGGTAGATTTCGTTTAGGTATGCCCTTGTGCCGATAAAATTTACCTGCGTGAGATCCAGCCGGGTTCGGAATAGTTCCATCCACAGCCATGCAAACAATGCTGCCGCAAGCACAAGCAGGACATTGACCGCCACATAAAGCAGCAGATATTCCCCGACACTGATGGGAAGCGTACATTTTTCCAACATGATCATGGACTGGGCACTGTTTCCCAGCGAGGTAGATAACAGGACATTAAGAACCAATGGGGAAAAGCTTTAAAAATCCCTTTTTATCATACACGATAGAATGTGTCAACTCCTTATAATCGTAATTTACAAGTTCATCATCAACATAAACCGTCGTATTTTTTGGATAAAAAACATCTCCAAAGCTAACCCATACGCTCGAATCACACTGGTCTTCAGATGCCTCCGTAGTGTTAATCACAATTGCATCCGTATTTTCATTATATGTCACATCTTTTAGTTTTATCGGCATGGTTTTAGGAAATGTTACCAACAACGTTGTAACCTTTTCTCCCATATTATCTGTCGTACCATGCATAACAGATACCTTATCCGCTGACAAAGACTTCATATCCTGCTGTGTATTTTCATCCAGATACGACGTCTTACTAACAGCCGAATAAACGATAGTGCTTTTCGTAGGCAACAGAAAAAGCAACAACACACTAATAACTAAAATTGATACAACAATTCCAATAATACCGACTTTTTTGTTCACGTCCGTCATACCTCCTGCTTCTGTCTATATTCCAGAATATCTCCAGGCTGGCATTCCAGAGCTTCACACAACTTCGCCAGGGTACTCACCTTTATTGCTTTTGCCTTTCCCGTCTTTAGAATAGACATATTTGTTACAGTTATTCCAACTTTATCCGCAAGCTCAGTAACACTCATTTTGCGTTTTGCAAGCATAACATCGATGTTAAAAATAATATCGCCGTCCATATGCCCCTCCCGTCAAATCGTGAGATCGCTCTGTTGCTGCAGAACAGCGGCTTTCTGCACCAGATGAGATAAAGCTGCGGAAGCTACAGCAACAGCGACTCCTGCAAATACTACCAAAAGTGAAAATAGGGCAATTCCCGGATGGCTCATGTTCGTAAACAAAAGAACAATGTTTCCTACAAAGAAAAATATTCCATCGGCAGCAGCAAGCCACGATATCCACTTGAGATATCCGGCGTTTTCGTTAGAAAATGATCTGTCTTTCCCTATGTTAGAAGCGATTTTCCACCCAAAAACAAGGACAGTGTAACAGGGTATTCCGCTGACCCAAAGAAAGATCAGCCACGGCCAATACCGATTTGAAAACTCTGGATACTCATATACCAAGGACTGACCATAACTTGGAAATATCACAATATACACAATCAGCCCGCAGATTCCTACCCCTATGAGAATGATCTTAAGCCACTTTGTCAAAGCTTTTTGTTCCATTTGACATCTACCTCCTTTTCTGCACTCATCCAGTATAACAATCCATCCTATTGTTTGTCAATGATTTTTTATCGTAATTCGATAATTTATCCATGTATTGTGAATAAAAAAGGTGACGTATTTCATAGCTCTCATCCATTTCGCTGCTGAGTTGTAATCCGAGACGCCAGTTTGTAAGGCGAGATGCTTGTTTATAAATTGAAAAGTGAATATTTGTAATCGAAACGCCAGTTTTGTACGCCAGATGCCATTTTTGTAAACGAGATGCCACGTTTGTACGCGATATTCACATTTTCATTGACTATATAACAGAATTTGTGTATAATTTCGTTATAAGCAAGGAGGTATTCATTATGCCAGCAATCAGATCAAGCGCTGATTTACGAAATAACTACAACGAAATCTCTACATTTTGTCATAGTTATCCGGAACCGGTTTTTATTACGAAGAATGGAAAAGGCGACCTTGCTGTTATGAGCATTGAAGCCTACGAAGAATTAACCAGTCGCTTTGAACTATATAGCCAGATCAAAGAAGGTATAGATGATATTGCTTCCGGCAATACCCGACCTTTCACTGATGCTATGGCTGATATCCGGAGCAATCGCCACCGATGAGTTATATCATTCATATCACAGCTACCGCAGAACGTGACATCATACGAGCTGCTGACTACATCGAATTTACCCTTAAAAATCCGACTTCCGCAGAACATCTGCTTGATGCAGCAACAGAACAAATCAATTCATTGGCAGATTTTCCGGAAAAGTGTCGTCTTGTAGATGATCCTGTTTTAGCCAGCTGGGGAATCCGATTTATTATAGTCAATCATTACCTTGCGTTTTATACGATTGATACAGAAAAGCAACTGGTAATTGTTGTGCGATTTCTATACCAGAAAAGCAACTGGAATTCCATTCTTCGTCATGGTTTTTCCCTTATCTGAGGAATCTGCACCGCAGATTCCTTATTTTTCGTCAACAACCAGCAGCCCATACCTGACCGCAGCTATAAAATAGGTAATCTTTGTCTCATCCCAGTCCACATCCGTTTCGCAGTACCGCTCCGTCAATTCCCAAACATCCTCCTCACAGGGACCCGCAATCACATCCTCCAGTTCCTCAAACGCAAGGTTCCCTGCTCCGTTCCTTTTTTCCGCAAGGTTGTACGCAAGCTTTTTTAGAGTCACATTTCTTGATACTCCACCCTGGCTCAATCTGTTTTTCGCTTGATGATCCCCCAAGTGGAAAACAACTGTACTCCCCTGCCCTTTGTTCTTCTCATCACAAGATATCCTGCCCAAAATGAAAGTATCATCACACAAGCC
>JAFUTQ010000065.1 GCA_017484135.1 Lachnospiraceae bacterium | reverse complement strand
GATATCGCTGAAGGTCTGTTGATTCATAGACTGTACCTGCCTTTCGTGATATCTCTATTATACCAGATGTCGTAGGTACAGTCATTAGAAATGCAAGATTAAATCAGCGTTTCCTTAGCGGATTATGTAAGGCGAAAGAAAACCAGAGGATTAAACCTCTGGTTTTCTTTCGCCCTTTTTTAATACGCAGGCACGCCGTAACCGTAGATACTGTCATTTCCGCTAAACCACGAAACGCCGTCCGAGTATACGGAAAATTTCGGGATAATCCCTCCGTCGATATAGCCACATTGGCATAGGAATAACCGCCTTGATAAGCTCCACATATTCGGGGATGCACCTTATCCGTTGATCCTCTTGCCAGAAGTCGGAACGAATACCGCTTGTCGCTGCCCGATGCGTCGCCCTTAAAGGAGCCGCCAAGCGTACTCCTAAGAGCTGCATACTTTGGCGTTCGCTTTTGCCCTTGCCGACAAAAACAGCGTTGTGGTACTTCCGGCCATCAAAGATAATGCCCTCTGCGATACAGTCCTGTATGAGCTGATAGTCAATGCCACGCCCGAAAAGGTACTCTGTCATCTTATCGCAGTTCGCATTTTTCTCTGACAGGAGCAGCACTTTCGGCTCGTCTTTTTTCACGGCAGGGGGCGGCGGTTTCCAGTCGCCCATATCCCCCGTGAGGGTCTGCACGGCTTCCACGAAGCTGTATTCTCTGACTTTCATCAAATAATCAAGGGCGGAATAGCCGCCGAAGTCCCGTGACCACCAGTACCATTTACCGTTGGAAATCTTCAAGCTGTCGTGTTCCCTCGTGCAGTAGACATTGCCCGCCACACGCTTTAGGTTGCTCGGCTCGTACCGTTGCAGGTAGGAGAGCAGGTCGATTTGCCGTGCCTGTTCAATCACGGCGGGGTCAAACTGCACATAGCGGTTTGCTTCCCATTCAAATAAAATCACCTCCAGAAATAGATTTAGCCGAGGGGCTTTCGGTAAAGAAAACCTCTCGGCTATGTAAAATATTATTCGATTTCGCATTTCTTTCTCTCTTTGTTTACAACATCATAGATTGATGTCATAAAAAACAAGATAAATTGAAATCCTACAGAATGAGTATTGCCTTCGTGAAAATATCGCCATTCAGCAAATACATTACTGTTATGGATCAAATCAGCTTGAAAGTTTGCATCGCTATATTCTGAGCTGTCTTTTTTCATTCTTTCTACAGTTAAATTCTTTATTTCTTCTTGAATATTGCTCTCTAATAAATCAAATAAACCATCAAGCTTATGTCCTCTTGTATTTTTAGGTAGCATAGATTTCATAAAAAGTTCGCAAGCAAAAGCACCATTGACGGCTATTGGGACTACAAGGGCAGCATCTAAAGAACCATTCATTATTCCATTTGCTAATGACATATTTGCAAGCCCGAACTTCATTTGATTGTTCAAAATATTAACAGTATGTTGAAATATAACTCCATTATTCATTGCTATTTCATCATAAATCATTGCATCATCTCCCTATTGAAAATTTTGTTACAGCTAATGACAAAGAATATTTTACCACATAAACAAGATTTTTTCTATCTCTCGGCTATGTAAGGAATCCAATCACGGTTCAACCGGTCATTCATAAGCGTACCAATGCTTTTAATGGTACGCCTATGGTTTTAAATGACCGCAAAATGCTTCAAAGCATCTTTGATTGCTTTAACCTTTTCTGGGGTTGGATGCTTCCTCGACTGTTTCAATTCTTCTACCGCATTTGGAGCATCATACATCAGCAATCCCAAATCTCGCTTTACCTCTGCGATATATGCCGTATGTTCCTTGAAGCCGTATTTCGCTCCTATATACTCCTTTATCATTTTGTAGGTAACTCGTTCTTTTGGCTTGTAGTTTTCCGCTCTTTCGGCTATTTTATCAAGCGGTACTTTGCCCTCACCCCCGCCAAAATCCACTTTTACCGCTGATTGTGGTATCTGGCTTTTTGTGGGAAAGCAGTACCACCACCTCTATATGATGCGATCCCGGAAACATATCAACGCAACACGCCCGCTCTACCGCGTAGCCGTGTTCCTGCAGCTTTTCCAGATCCCGCACCAGACTCGTAGGCTTGCACGAGATATACACCATCCGCTCCACGCCATAGGCAATGATCTTCTCTAACGCCTTCGGATGTATCCCGTCCCGGGGCGGGTCCAGCACGATAAAATCCGGTCGGTCTAAAATCTCATCCAGCACCTTCAGCACATCCCCCGCGATAAACTCACAGTTCGTCAGCCCGTTTCGCTTGGCGTTCTCTCTGGCAGCACAAACCGCCTCCTCCACAATCTCCACTCCCACGACACGCTTTGCCACCGGCGAGAGCATCTGCGCGATCGTGCCCGTTCCGCTGTACAGATCGAACACGACCTTGTCCGCCTTTTGATCCAGTGTATCCCCGATATAATCCCGGGCAGTCTCATACAAAAGCTCCGCCCCAAGCGAATTAGTCTGAAAAAAAGAAAACGGAGAGATCTGAAATTTCAGCCCCAATAATTCTTCGTAAAAATAATCATTGCCGTATAAAATTTCCGTCCCTTCATCCTTGATCACATCCGCGACACTGTCATTTTTCGTGTGAAGGATTCCCGCAAAATTTCCCAACAGCTCCAGCGCACGCAGTCTGTCTGTCAGTCCATCCAGCAATTCCCTCTCCACCCGGACTGCCTCACTGTGCTGCTCCTCACTGACCTGCGGCAAGGCTTCGCCTCCAAAATCAGCCAGTAGCAATGCCTCCGGGGAAGCAGTCACCAGATCAATGAGAATCTCCTCCGTCCGCACCGCCTTTCGTACCAAAAGATGCCGCAAATACCCCGTATGACGCATCCGGTGATAAAAGGAAATGTGCTTTTCCTCAAAATAATCCCGCACACAGCGCAGGATTTTCCGGTAATCCTCGTCCACGATCCGACAGTTTTCCACTGTGACAATATCATAAAAGCTGCCCCGTTTGTGCATGCCCAGCGCCAGCGGACCGTCCTTAAAGCTGTCGCCGAAGGTAAACTCCATCTTATTGCGGTAGGCAAACTGTCTGGGACTGGGCTTGACCCCTTCAAAAAGATACTCGCCCTCCGGCAGAACCCCGTCCAGCAGCCGACGCACCTGTCGTTCTTTCAGTTCCAGTTGTGTTTCATACGCAAGGTTCTGGTATGCGCATCCGCCACATTCCCCAAAATGGGGGCACTGCGGCGTCTCCAATTCCTCCGGTGCCGGTTCCAGTACCTCCAGCAGCCTTCCCTCACACCTGCCCTTTCTTTTTTTCTGAACCACAACGCGCACCTTCTGGGAGGGAAGTACATTCTTTACCGTTACTATGCCTTCCTCCGTCTCCACAATTCCCTTGTTGGGAAAGAGCACCTCTGTCACAACGCCCTCTATGATCTGTCCTTTTTTCATCCGCAATCCTCTCATTCCCATAAAAAATAGGCGTTTGCGAAACGCCAGAAGCCGCATAAAATCGGCATTCTTTTTGTTACAAAATAGAACAACTCCTCACTGGTTTGTGGTAAAATTGAGTTGTCGAAAAACAAT
>JAFUTQ010000064.1 GCA_017484135.1 Lachnospiraceae bacterium | reverse complement strand
TCCACCGACCTTCTGATGTATGCACGCAATGGAAACGCAAACCAGCCCAGGCTTGAAGATAAGGTCGCCGCGCTGTATGGCGCGGATGATGCGATCGATTAGGCTAGCGGTGTTGCTGCGCTCCACGCCCTGTTCTGGACACTGCTGAAAACCGGAGACCGGGTCGTATATCCCAAGGTGAGCTACATGGCTGTATACCGCATGTTCCATGAACTCTTCAACAAAAAATTCGGTGTGGAAACCGTCATGGTAGATATGACGGATCTTGACGCTGTCAGAATGGCCATTACCCCCGGCACAAGACTTGTACACATAGAAACGCCTGACAACCCGACCGTTGGCGTGACAGATATTGAGGCTGTTGCGAAGATAGCGCACAAAAACGGCGCAATTGTGTCTGTGGATAATACATTCGCGTCCCCTTATAATCAGCTCCCGTTGGAGCTGGGTGCGGACTTCGTTGTGGATGCGCTGACAAAATTCATAAATGGCCATGGGGATGCTCAGGGCGGTGCCATCATCTCCAACGATCTTGCTGCGATGGACCGCATCCGCTATGAGGCACAGGTCAATGTGGGCTCGGTCATCAGTCCCTTTAATGCGTGGCAGATATTCCGCGGCGCGGTTACCTTCCCCCTGCGCATGCAGCGAATAAATGATTCATCGCTGAGGATTGCCCATTGGCTTGAACAGCGAAAAAATGTAACGTTCGTATCATATCCGGGACTGCCTGGCAACCGCGGACATTTTACTGCAAAAAAGCAGATGAAAAACGGGTACGGCGGAGTAATCTCGTTTGGACTGAATGCCGATGACAAGACCGTGGAGCGATTCTGTGCAAAGCTGAAGGTGGTGACCTTTGCTGTCTCTCTCGGACACGACGAGAGCCTCATCTTCCCGCAGCCCAGCTATGATGAGCGTATCGACCTGTATCCAAAGCAGTTCCGGGAGGGCTTTATCCGTTTCAGCGTCGGTCTGGAAGAGCCGGAGGACATTATTGAGGATCTGGATCAGGCACTTCGTGCGGTGGGACTATAAAAATATGTTGAATCAGTTTTCAAGAACAGAATTATTATTGGGGAAAGCAGCAATGGAACGACTTGCCGAATGCCGCGTAGCGGTATTCGGCATTGGTGGTGTTGGCGGATATGTCTGTGAGGCGTTGGCCCGCAGCGGCATTGGAGCATTTGACTTAATTGATGATGACCGAATCTGCCTGACAAATATCAATCGGCAGATCATTGCGACGCGGAAAACTGTAGGAAGATATAAAGCCGATGTTATGATGGAACGTATTCTGGAAATCAATCCTGCAGCGGAAATAACAACGCATAAGTGTTTTTTTCTGCCTGAAAATGCATCAGCTTTTCCCTTTGAGAAATACGATTATGTGGTCGACGCTATTGATACTGTCACGGCAAAGCTGGAGTTGGTACTGACTGCGCAGAGGCTGGAAATACCAATCATCAGCTGCATGGGCGCAGGCAATAAGCTTGACCCGACAGCCTTCCGGGTCGCTGATATTTACAAGACCAAGGTGGATCCTCTTGCAAGAGTCATGCGCCGGGAACTGAAAAAGCGCGGCGTGAAAAAGCTGAAGGTAGTCTATTCAGAAGAGCAGCCCATCCGCCCCATTGAGGATATGGCCATCTCCTGCCGCAGCCATTGTATCTGCCCGCCCGGAACGAAACGACACTGCACTGACCGCAGAGATATACCCGGAAGTACGGCTTTTGTGCCTTCCGCTGCAGGTTTGATCATTGCCGGTGAAGTAATTCAGGATTTAACGAAAAGAACAATTTAAGCCGAGAAACATGAAGGAATTGACATATTCTAACTTAAAACAGCTGAAACCGAATTCATATATTCTGATTGACACACGAGATTCAGGGAGCATCCTATACGGAATGATTCCCGGGGCGATCCATATCGCAGAACAGGAACTGTACGCCAATCTTGCCCGGTATGCAAAAGAATTTGATCCAAAAAAGGACGTAATCCTGTACTGCCAGCGAGGCGTCCGGTCCATCGACCTGGCGGAAGCCTTTGAGGAACAAGGCTGCGAATGCTGCAGCTTGTCGGGTGGCTATCTGGCATATTTACGAGATACAGTATCTTCCGACAAGCAGAGCAGCGAAATCCAACCCAAAGCTGAAAACAGTATTCGACAAAAATACCACAAACAACTGTTCACGCCATTTGCAAAAGCCTGTAAACAATATCAGCTCATCCGGGAGGGCGACCATATTGCCGTCTGTATTTCCGGCGGCAAGGATTCTATGCTCATGGCAAAACTGTTTCAGGAGATCCGGACACATCGCCAGGTCAATTTTGATTTAACCTTTTTGGTCATGGATCCCGGCTATCATGCTGACAACAGGAGCTTAATCGAACACAATGCCAGAAGCCTGGGGATTCCTATTACAATATTTGAAAGCAGCATATTCGACGCCGTAGATACCGTTGAAAAGAATCCATGCTATCTTTGCGCCAGAATGCGCAGGGGATATTTGTATAGTAAGGCGAAAGAACTGGGCTGTAATAAGATTGCACTGGGGCATCATTACGATGATGTGATCGAGACGATACTCATGGGAATGCTGCATGGCGGTCAGGTACAGACCATGATGCCAAAACTCCATAGTACGAATTTTGAGGGTATGGAGTTGATTCGGCCGATGTATCTGATCCGGGAAGCAGATATCTGCAAATAGAGAGATTATAACGAGCTGCATTTTTTACAGTGTGCCTGCCATTTTACAGAAACCTGCACAACCTGCCATGAGGACGGAACAACTTCTTCCAAACGGCTTGAAACGAAAAAACTGATTGCGGAACTGAAAAAAACAAATCCACAGGTGGAGGCTAATATTTTCAATAGTGTATCAAATGTGAATTTAAGCACCGTAATCGCTTATAAGGAAGATGGTGTAAAGCATCATTTTCTGGATAGTTAC
>JAFUTQ010000063.1 GCA_017484135.1 Lachnospiraceae bacterium | reverse complement strand
CTTTTCTCGGTTAACTGTTAGCTTCAGTTTTCCTTCAAGATATCTCGTACTGCTTTCCAAAAGTCTCTCGGATGCTCGTTTACTTTTAGTGTTATCCGTCACCTTATGTTCCCAAATAATTCTGGAAATCCTGCAAAATAAAACAGGGTTCTGCATAAAATATTCTGTCGCATTCTCTGACAGAGTGTTTTATATGGAGCCCTGTTGTGTTATCATAGCATTTGTTACTATAAAAAAGGATAACGCTCCCACCCTGGAAAAGTGAACCGTTATCCTCTAACACATTTATGCCCGAAGGCGATAAATACATTGATTATGATAACTGTCACAGTCGAAGAATGCAATAGTTTTTCTCAAGATTATTACGATTCCATAGTCTTTTCACTCCAAATCCATCAGCTGACCTGCTCCTGCGGGCACTCCGGATGCCTTACTCTTCATGCCTATTACAAGCGTAAAGTTAAGCCACCGGATGGTTCCGAGGTCATTCTTAGAATCACTCGTGTAAAGTGTTCTGAGTGCGGAGCCACACATGCTATACTTCTATCCCTCGTATATGTTTTGCGTGGTCCTTTCGCATTCATATGCTTCCGGCTTCGCCTCTGCTCTCCTGCTCTTAAGGAGTGCTTTTGTCAACTCTGACATTTCCTCTATCGCCATATCTATCTGTGGCTCTTTCCCGTAGACTCTCACAGCCTCCTCAAGAATCTCCGGGTGACTTGGTGTGGGGAGCCCGCGTTTTTTTACTGCACGTTCGTGCCCTGCCTTGTAACCCTCGTCATATGCCGTTTCCTTTATCTCGTCAACGACCCTTTCCAGATTCTTTCTCCTCCAATCCATTGTTTCTCCTTTCCGGCGGCCAGAGACAGCCGCCTGTATTCGTGATATGTGTCTGCATGATGGTTTCTTTTAGCTGTGCTGGGTGTTGCAACCCTCTTATTTGATCCACTCTTCTTGCGGTAGTGCATCAAGCATCTTATCCAGCTCTCTCGTTGCTGGTGAGTATGCTATAAACCACTCCTGCTCTGCTTTTTCGTACAATTCCTCGATCTGTTTTGCTACTTTGAGGTGTCCCGTGTTTTCATCTCTTAAAATATCAAACGCAGCCTTCATGCTGTCGTATCGATACCGGAGGCCGATGTATGCGTACAGCACTTTTAGGCATGCCGCCGTGCATTCGATAATCTGAACCTTTGTCATCTGTTTTAGCTTCTTGGCGCCTTCGCTTTTGATAAATTCGTCCGAGAGTCCTATGCCAAAGTAATCCTGCTCATAGGCATCCCAGCCGAGATATCCCCCTCCGTAATCTCCGGCGCCTGCTGCAACAAAGAGGATATCAAAGCACTCTGGGATATATTCATTCTCGAGATCCTCACGCATTTGCTCACACTCTGCGCATAAATCTGCAAACATCATCTTAAATTCACCGGCTTCGTCTTCGTCGCCATCCAGCGCGTTGATGAGGGTATCATCATCCTGCTCCCAATAGTAGCGGACATTATCACACTCGTACTCTATGTCGTTTAGCTCCTCTCGGATCGACGCCAGATTGATATTCCGCACGATCGGCTTTCTGTACCGGAACTGCTTTGCTTTCTCGCGCTTTGTTTCCTCTGCCTTATTCACGATGTCCCTCCCTGATCTTCTGATCGATAATCGGAATCAGCATTCTCGCAGTCATCCTCATGTGGAGAATTGTCGGTGCCTGGACGATTTTCAGCAGCATATCCTTGTATACATCCGTTGCAGATAACTCTTTTCCGTACTCATCCGCCTTTTCCATGCTGCCTTTAACATCATCCTCTTCAAGGCACGCCTCTGATGCCTCATGTATCAGCTGTTTTACCTCGTCCGTAAATATGATGCAATTTTCCTCTCCGAAAAACTCTATATCCAAAAGTTGCTGCTTCGCCAAGTCTATCATCTCTTGCCAACGGCTATCTACATTGTTTAGCATATAGATTTCCTCCTTTAATTTGATTGATTTATTTTATAACGGTGCTTTCTCGCAATCTGCGATTGTCTCCACATCTTCCTGGGTAATGTTTGATTCGCTTCATTTCTACCGCCTATCCCTCGCTGCCGAGCGGAACATCATAAGGAGCATTTCCGAAACCGGCCGCTCTCTGTCCCTGCGCCTTGCTTTCTTGACTGATTTCAAACTGCGCCATGCCTCCTCCGCTGGCACATACACCCCGACATAGTACGGGATTTCCTTACTGACCGTGGCAAAAACCTCCTCCGGCATGATGTAGTAATTGAAATCCCCTATAAAGTTGTGACCGTTTTTTGAGTGAAAATCCTCTACCGACGATTTCACCTCGAAGCAGTAAAAATCTCCCTTTTCTATGCCGGAAACCGTGTTATTCACTGGCT
Organism: Lachnospiraceae bacterium; assembly: GCA_017484135.1. Lineage (GTDB taxonomy): Bacteria > Bacillota > Clostridia > Lachnospirales > Lachnospiraceae > Roseburia_C. The sequence goes on along the minus strand of JAFUTQ010000063.1, from coordinate 41,013 downwards.
GGAACTTCACGTAATCCACTCTAATCGAATGGGCTGTTGCGTAGTCAAATGTAACTTCTCTCGCCCAATATATCCGGGTGTCGAGTGCGTTTATATGCTTTTCCAGCAGCTCGGAAAGCTGTTTTGTTGTCTCTCCTCGTGTCACATAATCAACTCCTATCTATATTCTTTTCCGGAATCTTTATCCCAGAGCGTAATTCTGCCAACAAATTCATATTTTTTCAATGTTTCTGCAGATCATCTCGTTATCCCGCCTTCCATGTTCCACGACTTCATATCTTTCGTGACAATCTATGCATCTAAATTGTTCTGCGCCTGCTGCTTTTGCTATGATTCCGGAACAGGCAGGACATACCGCCTGCTGCCCGAAAAGATAGATCGTATGTAGATTTGTCATTTTACACCTCCAACTCGAATTCATGTTTTTTCATTTTGTTGTTTTAGATGTTGCTGCAACATGTCCATATTTCTGATTCATTGTCCGCCATTCTCTCAGCATTTGCGGGCTAAAATATGCCCTTAATTTTTGCTGGATATTACGTTCCTCTGCTGTCAATTCTTTCTGTATTTTCGGTGTTTTACTCATGCTTTTCCTCCTTCCCCAATTATCTGCAGCCGTGCAAGCTCCGCCGCTGCCTGATACACGCGCGCATGTTTGGAATCTCCGTGTGTCTGAATAACCTTTGCAATGAATCCGTCTGTTTTACCGAGGAAACAGCCACACTTGACAGTGATTTCATTGTCTTTATCACGGTAAAACGTGATAAAATCATTTCTGCTGCCAATAGGACCAATGACCAATATGTGAGTTGCAGAAAAGACATCGGCCTGGCCGCAAACCGTGGCATTGCCACAAACCTTGGCATAGCCACAAACCGTGGCATTGCTATAAACCTCGGCATCGCCACAAACCTTGGCATTGTCATAAACCGTGGCAATGCTATAAACCTTGGCATTGCCATAAACCTTGGCATTGCCATAAACCTCGGCATTGTCGCAAACCTTGGCATCGTCGCAAACCTTGGCATTGCCATAAACCTTGGCATAGCCCCAAACCTTGGCATCGCCCCAAACCTTGGCATTGCCACAAAGCTTGGCATTGTCACAAAGCTTGGCATTGTCATAAACCTCGGCATCGCCACAAACCTTGGCATTGTCATAAACCTTGGCATTGTCATAAACCTTGGCATTGTCATAAACCTCGGCATCGTCGCAAACCTTGGCATTGCCATAAATCCAAGCCTTTCCTTCGTGCGAAAGATTCTTTTCCTTTTCGATCCATCCCCCGAGATCCCCTGCTTTTACATGTCCGAAATCAATAATTGCACGAATACGGTGTAATATGATGGTTCCTGATTCTGTTATAAGTTCCTTGGTTTCTCCGGTAAATTCATATTTTTTCATGATCTCTTACCCTCGCTTTCCATCTTTGCTATAACCATCCTTGTATCGCTAAAAATCCCACTTGTTGTACACCAGCTGCTTCTCGTCCCAATCCGGATAGATCTCTTTTAGGTATTCCTTTGCATATTCCAGCATCTCTGCCCGGCATCCTTTGTTCCCGTCATCCATCAGCTGATGATGGTTCTTGCAGGCCACTACCGCGTTTTTGTCTGTTCCTAAACCGCCCTGCGACCGGGGGATGATATGCGCCAGCTCTTTCACGTGGATCCCGATATCCTGTGCCACATCCCACCGGCCTGCTGCGCAGAATATGCATATATTCCCGTCTCTTTCGTGTATTTTTTGCCGCATTTGCAGTGTGAAGTCGCAGGCTCTGGATCGCTTACTCCGCTTCATCTGCTTCCTCCGATTCTTCCGCCTCAAATGCCTGCTCCAGATCGCTCAGCTGTTTTAGACAGTTTATAGCTTCCTCTAAGCGCGTCATCGCCATCCTCCAGTATTTGTTGTCGATTCTTTCCTGTGCCACTTGGATATGCTCTTTGCAGGCTTTTAGATATTCCTCTTTTTTCTCCTCATAAACATGGCGCGGCATTCTGTCTTTCTGCGGATTTTCCCCGTCAATCGGTGGATTCATGACCGGCGCATGGGGCAGTACCTCCGGCTTTTCGTAGATGGTATATTGTCCCGGGATCTGCTCCTCCGGTGTCTCCTCCATCTCTGGGTCAGCCTGCTGCACGTCCGGCTTTTCCTCTATCGGCGCCGGAGCGGGGATGCTTTCTTCTACTTCGTGCAATGTCATTTGTTCCACTGACTCCGATTGATCCTCCGACTCTGGCTTTTTGCGGGTTTTCTCCGGTTTTGCTTTGACGACCTTTGACTCCTTTTTCTTTTTTTCCGGTTGCACCGGTGCAACTTCCGGTTTTTTCGGGAACGGCTCGCCATAGGTCTGCTCATAACTTTCTTCCGGGGACACTTCTGGATTCATCAGCTCTATCCAGCTCTCCTCGATGTCGCCCCATTTGTACGCAGACTTTTCGTTTGTGCGCATGTTGATGACCTGCACCTGATCCTCCGAATCCTTGATGGACAGCATCTGCCTGCCAACTCCGGGTATGCGCACGTTATAGATCTTGTCCCCGGAAGGGGCCATTGCCTCCCTGAAGTCCTCCACCGTCCAGTTTTCATCCTTTGCGATGCCGTGGATCGCGCGATACAGCTCCGGTTCATCCTTTCCCAGCTGGGCGATGATCTTTCCGATTCCGTCAAATTGTTCGATTGATTGATCCTTGGGCTCAATCATCCGCTCAATGTCGGATACCTTCCGCTCTTCCTCCACCTCTTCTTTAACTGCCTGTATTTCAGCTTTGGAAAATTCGGGGGTTAATACCTCGTTGATCTCGTCCGGCAAGGTCAGCATGATGCTCAGCTTCGCGTAGCCGAAGCTACGGTATCTGTCGTCCAACTGCTCTGAATAGCCATCTTTCGCAAATCGGTCATTGATCCGGATAAACCGGGATACCTGTGACTTGTCTAAATCATACTCCTCCTTTGCAAAATCGGTCACGTTGTCATATGGCGAATCTGTGAGGATATTGGTGTCTCTGGCTACTTTTAACAGGTAGCCGATTCGCACAAATCCCTCTGCTGCTTTCCCCAGCTCCTGATCCAGCTCCTGTTTGTATTCCTGATATGATATGTAAGTTGTAATGACTTCACCTTTTAATGGTTGTGCAACTTCCTGTGTTAAATCGTCCATCTAAATCGCCTCCATAAAATCTTCCATGAGCCCTTCCAGGACCCTTGTGTTGTTTTTCTGCCTCAGTTCTTCGATGTTTTCCTCTCGCTTGATCTTTGACACTGCCTCTCTTTCGTAATCCTCATGCTTCATGCGCTTGCGGATCTCTTTCTGCCATTCACGCAGGAATGGCTTGATTTCCTCGATGTTTGGCTCTTCATCGTAGGCTCCCCGGTGCTGCCGGATGGTTCCGCCCGGCTCAACCTCGATTGTGTAAAACGGCTCCTCCGGTGCGGTCTGCTGACGCAGGAAGCAGATATATGTCTCATGACTCTCGATGCGGTCAAAGTATCGGTCGCTGGATGCTACGCAGTGGTGCAGGGCCCGCCCTTCTTTGACTACATCCACTGCCCGCTCCGGCACGAGGATCTTATAGGTGTCATTCTCGTATGCGTATTTCTGCCGGATCTCCTGCAGTACTCTCTCGACTCCCGGGTAACGCCTTGTGTAGTCGTTGGCGGTCAATTCCTCTTCCCGCCTGCTGCATTCCTCTACCGCCTCATCGTGACGTCGCTTTAGATCTCTTGCCCGGTAGATCATTTCATCGTCCGTATGCAGGCCCAACCGCTCGCACATCCCCAGGTAATCCTCCCACTGGCTCAGAATTGTTGTTGCGTCCCAACCTGCATAGCCCTCGCGTCTTTGACGATTTACATAATTCATAATCTGCTGGATGCTCATGCGATCTGTGATAAATTCCAAATCTTCATACGTGATGTAATTGTATATCAGCCACTCCAGGGCTTCCTGTGAGATCTTCTCGCCGGTTCTGTCGCTCCAGCGCATCCACCTCAGCGTTTCGCTGCCCCCGTTGCAATCCCGGATGCGGTTGATCTTCTGACGGTCTTTGATGTCAAATACCTCTTCAATGGTCTGCCCGTCTATCTGCAAGGGGCCATGGTATCCTTTGTCTGAACACATCCAAACATACTTCGGTGTCTCGTCCAGCAGCTTCCGGAATCGGCCTTTGTACAACAGTTCGACGAGTTTGACGATCCTGTTATTATTCTTCGCGGTCATTAGCCTGTTATAATCCAACCTCTTGCCTGCTGCCGCCAACTGTGTGAATACCCTGCCCCATTCACTGTAATCTGTGTGTTCCAATGCTTCCCCGATTCCATCCGGCCAGAGGTAGCAGTCGTTTGTAGATCGCTGCGCTGGATTGGTGTCACCCCATGATGCGTATGAATTATCCCAGCCACCGTCGCCGCTCCATGCGCCACGCTTGGTGTATTGGTTGTAATATAGCCTGCGGCTTGCGCCTCGGAATATATCTTTTTTTATCAATATGATCCGCACTGCCTCATTCAGCCACATGCGCTTGCTTCTGTCTGTGTGAAATGTGAACTCTACGTCAAAGTGCCTCGCCACGCTGATTTCGTTGTCAATTGGTTGTAGCAGCATGATCTTGTCGCTTACTATAAATTCTCCCTTTTGCTTCTTGAGGGTGCCGTATGTTTTGCAGGTTGGGCATATGACGGTGTCATCGTTTCGGATCTTTTTTCCGCCATCCGTCCGCCTGAAATCGCTCAGATCATGCATCTCTCCGCATTTGCTGCAGGTATATTGTTCTGTCAGTTTGTCTTTCAGGAAATACTCCTGCCCCTTTAGGATCTTACGCTCTGCCCATTCTGCCAGGTTGTCGGGGGTGTCCGGTACTCTTTCCATAAGATCTTTGATCCGTCTTCTGTGATTCTCAACTCTTCTTTGGTACACATCTTCGTTATGATCTTTTTCCGCGTCGTCAATACACTCAAATGCGCTTGGATGGTAATATTCTTTTCTTGGTTGCTTTAATGCTTGAAAAATCACATCTTCCGCAGCCTGCGGCACTTTTATTGTCTCCTTCAGATGATGCACGCTCTTCCAGTAGCTATCCGGATCTGCGGTTGATACAAACTTTTTATGGTTCCACCTCTGATTGACCGGGTCATGCTGCTGATATTCGTATGTATTCACATTTATACAGTGCCTGCAGATCAGCTCCTTATTCTCCCAGAGATTGACCACCAGAATATCCTGCACGATTTGTGCTGTGATCTGCCTGGCTTTTCCTCTCGGCTTGACCGGTTCTGTTTTTTCTACCGCCTTTCTCTTCATGTTTCCACCAGCTCCCTTTCCGCGTTTAATGTGTACCAGGTATCCGCCCGACCGTCTTCTCCGGCCACAAATAACTTGGCCGCTGCGATCTGTCCCTCCCACGGCTCTAAGATCAATCCGCAGATGCTTCCTGCCTTCCCGCGCACCAGCGGACGCTTTCCTCTTGCTATGGCGATCATACCCTCTTCGGTTCCCTCCGCCTCGTCCTCTGCCACCCTCAGATTGACTCCGATCTGCTGCCATTTCCTCCGATTCGGGTGCAGGATGATGTAGGTCATCCCGTGCCCGGCAAATTCTTTCAGTGTCAACTCCTTTTTCAGCGTGATCTTGGTGCAGGCAATCCTTTCAACTTCGTCTTCGTTGATGTCGCCTGCTGCCTCCACCAGGAAATACCGATTACCCTCTCCCAGCGGATAGTATCTCAGGCACTCGAATGGGTTCTCACAGCAGTGGAATCCGCTTCTTGCGGTCTTGCTTTCCGGGACGGTTTTGGTCTCTCCGATCACAAAATTGCATGTCTCTTTCTTGTTATCTCCCATCCTGCTCCGGAGATCCTTGGTAAATCCTTTATAAGCGATCATTCCGCCACCTCCAGATAATATTGTCTGATCAGCTTCTTTCTGGTAGCCTTATCCGGGATTCCAATTGCGAATTCGTGGTTGCCCAGAATGCCTTTAATGGTCGTTGTGCGTGCAACGATCCGCTTGTCTACCACCGTCCTATTTTTGTATCCGGATTCTGCGGTGAGTGCTATATAGCCGGCCAGATCCTTGCCTTTCTCCCGCACGGCATGGCATAACTGCTCATCGCCTGCGCACAGTTCAAGCAGCTCCTCCACCCAGTCATTTAGCACGCCGCCAAGCTTCAGATCCTCCCGCTCCAGCTTCAGTTTGCCTGCTGCCGCCATGAGCGGAGTGGCAAGCTCTTCCATGCAGCCGTCCATATAATCCTCCGCATCCTCTTTATCCAACCCATTTTCGACCGCCAATGCGATCAATGCCTCTTCGTCGCCCTCTTCTTTCTGGGCTGCAGCGGCTCTGTTTAATTCTTCCACGGAATCAAATTCTCCGAATTTCTCAAACATACTTCTTCGCTCTCCTTTCTACTTCTCGTGTCAAATAGTTTTTGTATATATGTTCCTGCCCCAGCATGACCTCAGGGCTCGTCCCACTTAAGCTTTCTGCGACTTCCCGCCATTCTTTCTCATTGGCTACCGGCTTCCCTTTGCTGTTTTTCCAGCCCGTGGACTGCCAGCCTTTCAGCCAATCCTGCAAAAATGCGGATCTTATGTATTGGTTATCTGTCCACAAAGTGATCTCGCACTCTGGCTTTATGCGGGTTAGCGCGTTTTTTAAGGCAATCAGCTCTGACTGATTCTCCGTCACGTCTTTTACGGATCCAAACTGTGTGAGGGTAGCGGCTCCTTTTGATGTGTCCGCCTCGATCACATATCCGACGACTCCGTTTGTGCGGCGCAATCCTTTGATGCTGGATGCAAGATAGATATTTACTTTCACATCTGCCACCTTTCCTCCGGCCTGCCCCGGATAAGGGTCTCCGAATACCGATAGTAGCTCATCCCGGTATAAGGATTTATTCCGCACACGATGGATTCCTTGTCGATCGCATATCCCGGTGTCGGCTTGGGCCCGTCTCTTATGATCCCTCTTACGGTCCAATGGGATCGGATTTGGATCTCCGGCTTTGGTCGGATCAGATTCCGGCTGGAGTTGACTGCCAAAAGGCTTTTTTGCTCCTTCTTCGGAAAGAGGGATAACTGTTCGTATTCCTCCGATTCCGGCGGAGGTGCCTTGGTCAGATATGCGGCCAGGCTGTCATAGCCGCCCGATTCGTAGAGCGGGGTGTAGTCTGCCAGCCCTTCCGTCCGCACGTCATCGCCTAATGCTTTCCGCAGCACCCTTGACCATACATCTGTGATCAGGATGTCTGTGTGCAGCTTCCACACGCGGTTAATCAGGATGTGCATATGGATGCCGCCACGCTTTCCGATCTCGACCCGGTAAACGAATCGAAGGGATTCTCCTTCTTTTTTGTAACGGGCTCGCATCTCTGACCGGAAACTTGAAAAAAGCTTCTTTGTTGCCTCCCACGGGAGCCTGGTGCCCTGCGGCAGCTTCAGCGTCGTCCATAGGTCGTACCGGTCAAAGTTTACTTTGATCATTCTCCGGTAATAATTTTTCCGGTTTGTCTGATTTTGCCTCGCGATCTGCTCCGGTGTAACTTTCTCTCTCCTGGCTCGCTTCTCACCCTTGGCTCCGTACCTGCCCTTATAACAGTACTCATATTCAATGGACTCTCCGCAGTCATATTTTTTCAGTCTGTATGCCATTGGTCCCGGTGGCCTCCTAACTTTAATATACTTATAAGGCAATAAAAAAGCCGGAAAACAGGCTATTTCTATTGACTTTCCGGGTAACCTATGGTATATTTACATTGACTGTTATATACCTTTTAGGTTACCCGTGATGGTGCATTTGTCCGAATGCATCATCATTCTTTTTGCCTGACGGTCAGCTCCAAGCACACCTGCATCTGCAGGTCGTGGAATCGGAAGATCCTGAGGTTGTCCGGGATCTCAATGATCCGCTCTCTCATGTTCTTGTGTTCCCCGATATATTCCGGATCGAATAGTTCTGCATTTACCGCAACTCTTACTACCGGGCTATCCATGTCCAGCTGCTCATACAGCGTGCTACGCTCATACTCGATCGGTGACGGTCTTTCCCTGATCTGTGCACTCTCCAAGCAACCTGCATATCCGCGATACAGCACCTTCTCGCCTTCATCGGCGATCAGGATCCGCTCACTGTTATGCATGGTCTTTAACATTTCTCCTACTGTATTCATACGCCCTCCAGTTCTTTTGCGAATCCGATTTCGTCATTTTTGATCTCTATGCCGTATGACATCTGACAGCAGACCCACTCCTGATTTAAGAGGCTTACGTGGAATCCATCTCCGTCCACATGGATGCACAGGCAGTCCTTTGCCAACTTTTTGTTCTTCTGAACTTTTCGCATAAGCGGTTTTACCTGGTTCAATACGCTTCTGGCCAGCTTTTCAAATTCCTCCGCAGACAGCTCGTTTGTGAGCTTGTCCAGCTCCTCTCTGTCAATATTCATGCTAAACACCTCTTTTATGTAATCCGTTGCTGTCTGTCTTTCCACGTTGTATCTCCGATCCTATAACCTCTTCGTAATCTACAAACTGATGCCCCAGCTCGTATCCGATGCCCATCAGGAGGACGCCTATAAGCATTAAAATCAGCCAAAATTCTATTTCCTTAAAATAACCGACCACTCCTAAGATTCCACCAGCGCCGCCGATTGCTGCTAATACGTTCCCTAACCACTTCATTTCTTATTCCTCCTCTTCCAAGCTTGTCCCGCCGGAAAGCCCTGCATAATCACTCGATCTCTACCATTAACTCCGGCTCCATGTGTCCGTTGATTGTGATGGATATGCCCAGCACCCTCCTGTCGCGGGCTTCTTTGTACCAGCCTTTTTTCTTCAGCTCGTCTATGCCGCCGTAATATTCGCTACATAGACCCGATATAGTTATGCAGCCTACGTTGTTGCATTTGTTTATTAGCTCTGCAAGTTTCATGCCACGACCTCCTTTGCTTGTCCCGCCGGCAAACCTCACGTTTGCCGCTCGTTATTCTTCGTCTTTAAAGACTATGCTTACGTTCCTGGCGCACTGCTCGTTGAGCTTTTGTCCAATATCGTGCTGCTGCTCCGGTGTCAACTCGTCGTAATCCAAAAGATCTCCTTCTTTCGTTCGGATGAAAATATCTACGGTAGCGCCCCGTATTGTTCGCATGGTTATTCCCCCTTTCTTTTTAGTGTATGCACGGAGGGATTGTCCCTATTTATGTATTGTTCCGGTTACGCTGGTCGCATAACTGCATCCTGCTCTGCTCTCTCTTCCTTGTGGCGCTCTGCCATTGCTTCGGCTGTCCCCAGAAAGTATCCTTTCTGGAACTCCGACATCCGGGGAAATGCTTTTGCGATATTCTCCATCATTTCTTCCTCGCGTTCGCTCATATGCCCACCTCCTCTCTACTGTTGTTTCTCTTGTCCTGCTACCCTCCTATGTCGCCTTATTTAAGTAAAATAGCAGCAACGGAAATAATGATTGCTATTGTAGAGCAGGCCGCAGTGATTATCTGAATTTTAGATATTCCTTGCGGTTTCTCTTTTATTTTTTTCATGGTTGTTTTCCCTCCTTTCTGTTTCGTTGAAACAATTATATGTCACAAGGAAACACTTGTCAAGCACTTTTTTGTTTCATTGAAACATTTTTTCTTGCAATATTCGAAATCGAAGTGTATAATGCTAATAGAAATTCATGTTGAAAGGGGGTTACTATGAACGAACGTCTGAAGTATTTGCGAAAAGAACTCCTCCATTTAACTCTTAAGGACTTCGGCGATAGGATTGGTGTTAGTCATTCCGCTATTAGTAATATTGAAAATGGTGCTCGCGGTGTGACTGGGCAAATGCTTACATCTATCTGTAGGGAGTTTGGCGTCCGAGAGGAATGGCTCCGTACCGGCGAAGGCGAGCCCTTTGGTGCGCAGACGCGCAACCAGAAGGTACAGGCTTTTGCTAACCGGGTAATGGCTGAGGAAGATGATTCTTTTAAGAAGAGGCTTGTCGATGCTCTCTCAGAGCTGGATGAGTCAGAATGGGCGCTCTTGGAACAGATAGCGCTGCGCAGTGTGAAAAGGGACTAGCCTTTTCGCTAGTCCCTTCTCAATAACTGGATTGCTTCTTTGATAAGCTCCAGGATGTACATATTGTTGATGTCATCCACCATGTGTTTGATTTCGTCTTTCAACATCTGCATATGATTACCTCCCGCATTCATTGTAGTTGGTATTCGACAAAAAATGTAGTCTGTTTATTCTGCGGAATCTATGATATGGTGGCGTACTATTTACTTTTTCACAAAATTTCACTACACGAAAGGGGATTGAATAATGGAACAAAACACAAATCAGAAACAGAAAAAACCAATCTATAAAAGATGGTGGTTTTGGGCACTCATCGTACTAATTATCTTGATTTTACTGATCAGCACTACCGGCGGCAATGGCTCGACTGAAACATCTACTACACAGGAAACGCAGCTCGCTCCGGAAGACTCCGCAGATAATTCCACCAGCTCGGCACAGGATGAAACGACGGACAAGGCATCCGTTGCTACCGATCAGACAGACGATGCGGTAGAGGATGGCGACTCCTCTGCGGAAGATAGCAATGCGACGCTTGGCGAGAAGAATGCTCTTGCACAAGCCAAAAGCTATCTAAGTATAAGCGCTTTTTCGCATGACGGTCTGGTTGAACAGCTTGAATATGAGGGCTATTCTGCCGAGGAAGCCGCGTATGGAGCAGATAACAGCGGCGCTGACTGGAATGAACAGGCGCTGAATAAAGCAAAGGAATATTTGAATATCAGCCATTTCTCCTACAGTGGATTGATTGAGCAGTTGGAGTTTGAAAAATTCACTACAGAGCAAGCCACCTATGGAGTAGACAATTGCGGAGCTGATTGGGACGAGCAGGCCGTTGGCAAGGCTGAGGAGTATCTCAATGTTTCTTCTTTTTCAAAAGATGGCCTGATCGAACAACTTGAATATGAGGGATTCTCGCACGAGCAGGCTCTGTATGGAGCCGAGCAGAACGGTTATTGATCTGCTGTGCGTAATCATTGATCTATATAAAATCAAAATTGCTTTTCTGAGAGTTGCACCAGTGCAACTCTCATATTTTGCAGAGATTCGAATAAATTTGAAATATGAGGTAATGTCTATGCAATCAGGAGCGTTATATATTCGCGTGTCTACCGGAAAGCAGGAGGAACTCTCCCCCGATGCCCAGAAACGATTATTACTCGACTACGCGAAACGGAATCAAATCTATGTATCAGATCAATACATCTATCAGGAGGACGGGATCAGCGGCCGGAAGGCTGAGAAGCGACCGCAGTTTATCAATATGATCGCCGCTGCGAAAAGCAGTGAACATCCTTTTGATGTGATTTTGGTTTGGAAGTACAGTCGGTTTGCGCGGAACCAGGAGGAAAGCATCGTGTATAAGGCGATGCTTAAACGTGAAAATGTGGATGTTGTATCAGTTTCCGAACCGATTTCTGATGATCCGTTCGGCACCCTGATCGAGCGCATCATCGAATGGATGGACGAATATTATTCTATTCGGTTGTCCGGAGAAGTAACTCGCGGAATGACCGAGAATGCCCTGCGCGGCAATTACCAGTGTTCTCCCCCACTGGGTTATAAGATCCCTTACCGGCATGCCGTCCCGCAGATCGTTCCGGAAAAGGCTGAGATCGTCAAGTTGATCTTTGATCTGTATACCGAGCAAAATATGGGACAACTTGCTATCACAAGGTATCTCAACGAGCATGGCTATAAGACCAGGAACGAGAAAACCTTTGCCCGGCGTCAGGTCAACTATATCCTGTCCAATCCATTTTATTGCGGAAAGGTTGTTTGGAACAAACGCAAGAACGGGAATGAGGGCTTTAACGATGAATCCGATTGGATTATTCGGGACGGTCAGCACGAGCCAATCATTACAGTGGAGCAGTTTGAACAGGCCAAGCAAAAGATGAGCTCATCAGCCCCTGTTCGCAAGCACCAAAAGCCGCCTGAAATGTGTCATCATTGGCTTTCTGGTATTACAAAATGCGTCTACTGTGGGGGTAGCCTTTTGGCGCATACTGTGCATGACAAAAAATACGGCCGAGATTATGTTAATTTCCATTGCGCCAACGTCAATCGTGGACGATGCAACGCACCAAGATATAGTATTGCCGAACGAAAGTTGGCACCTGTTATCCTTGACAGCCTTGAATCAACTCTGGATAGCGGCGAGGTTGCTTTTTCAAAGCGCCGGGTACATTCCGGCTCTCCCGGAGAATATGATCGAATTAAATCGAACCTGAAAGAGCTGGCTAAAAAGGAAGCTCGTATCAAAGAGGCTTATCGCAATGGGATTGATACGATTGATGAGTACCGGGATAACAAAGCAATTCTCTCGCAGGAAAGAGAGCGGCTGAAAGCTCTGCTTTCCAGCATGGAGCCAGCTTCCGACAACATGATTACAGAAGCTGATAAGGAAGAGATGCTGGCCCGGATCAGGAACTTTTTTGACATGGTACAAAATGATAAGGTTTCTGTTGTAACCAAAAACGCGGCCGCCAAAACTATATTCGAACGGATCGACTGTGACATCGCCAATAATCATTATGATATCTTTTTCTTTCTCAGTTGAGAAAACCGCTAAAATAGCGGTTTTCATGTACTTTCACTCAAATGTTAAATGGATGACGCAGTGGGGGTCCAAATACCTCTCCGATCAGGGCTACTCTGCCATCGAAATCCTGCGCTATTACTACGGCAGCAACATGTACATCAATACTGCACAGGAAATCAGCGGCATCCCTGCATCGTGGCCCGGCTCGAATCTGACCATCGGCTCTACCGGAAGCAAGGTCCGGCAGATGCAGGAACAGTTAAACCGCATTGCGCGAAACTACCCTGCCATTCCCACCATTACCGTGGACGGGATCTTTGGCTCTGCCACCCAGAACGCCGTAAGAAAATTCCAATCTGTTTTCGGTCTGCCGGCAAACGGAATCGTGGATTTCAGAACGTGGTATAAAATCTCTGAGATCTATGTGGCCGTATCCCGCATCGCGGAGCTGACCTAGCCGGAAATATACTTCTACGCTTAGCGACCTTTCATGAGTACCCACCTCATATGCAAATGAGGTGGGCTTTTTTATTGTGACATTTTGAAAAGAATAATCGGCAACCAGCCTAAGGCATAAGCCACCTTGCCAAAACGGCATAGAAAACCCCGCGAGTTCGCACCTCGTGGGGTTTTTGCTGACTTATAGAAGTCACTTATAACTTTTGCCTAGGCATATTATAGCATATGCCTTTCGGCATTGCAAGTATTCCCTTATTTTGATCTTTGTATGATTGTTTTGGAGCGGAACACTTCCTCCACGCTGCAGGAAAGCGGGACGGAAAGCTCCCGCAGCACTGCATCCAGCGCATGCAGTGTCTCTGCAACGTTTTCTACGGTTGCGTTATTTCCCATGTGTCCGATCCGAATCACCTTGCCTGCAAGCGTATCAAAGGAGCCGGCCAGCATAATGTTGTACTCCCGGCGCATCCGATCCAGAATTTCCCGATCCGTTGTTTCCTTGGGCACCTCAAACACCGTTACCGTATTGGAAAATCCGCTCTGCTGGTAGAGCTTCAGTCCGGCGCGGCGCACCGCCTCTCTGGTCGCTTCTGCTATGTCCGCATGGCGCTTTTCCATCTCCGGTTCCGCCTCGATTTCCTCAATGGCCGCCCGCAGCCCGTTGATATCGCTGATGGGCATGGTATACGGAAACCACTTTTTTTCATAATAATCCCGAAACACATAAAGATTCGCATAAAACGATGCAATCCTCGTACTCCTCTGTTCCATCGCTGCCCAGGCAGCCGGACTGACGGTGACAAGCGTCAGTCCCGGCGGTGCCGAAATCGCCTTCTGGGAGCCGCCGCACAGCACATCGATCTGATAGGCATCCACGTCCACAGGCTCTGCAAACATGGTGGAAACCGCGTCCACCACCGTGAGAATCCCGTATTTTTTTAACAGCGGACAGATTCTGCTGATGTCATTTTTCATTCCGCTGGGCGTGTCTCCATGTACCACGGTGGCATACTTAAAATCATGCTGCTTCGCCAGATAATTCTCCAATGCCCCCACGTCAATCGTATTCCGGTCATCCACCGTATAGAGCACAGGCTCTCCTCCGTACAAAGACACAAAATCCGCAAAGCCCTTTCCAAAGATTCCGTTGTCCAGTACCAGCACCCGATCACTCGGCTCTGTCAGGGATGCACAGGCCGCCTCCAGTCCCAGAATCCCTTCGCCGCCCAAAATCAGCGTTTCATTTTTTGTGTGCAAAAGACAGCTGATTTTTTCACAGGTTTCCTTGTAAAATTCAACAAAATCCTCATCCAAATCGGGATTTGTACATTCTTTACTTCGGGCAATCCGCACGCGCTCCGATACCTGCGTCGGCCCCGGTGTCATGATTTTATACATGCGCTCCTCCTAATTTTTCCTTTATTCCTTGATTCCGATTCTGACTGCAGCGGTATTTAAGACTCCGATGATCGGCAGCACAATGACTGCTGCGACTCCGATCTGAACCAGATTTCCCGGAATCGAAAGTGCCGGTGCCAAAAAATTATGGTATAAAATAACCTCTGCAATGTAGTATCCGACAATCTTGATGACGCAGGCCACTGCGATCGCAAGCGCATACCAACCAAATTTCTGATGGCTCTTCTTTTCCGTCATCCGTCCCACGACATAACCCATCAGACCTACCGTAATCAGTGTAAACGGTGCCCACAGCGTCCAGCCGGACAGCAGATCAAACAGTCCCATTCCGATTCCTCCCGCGAGCATACCTGTTTTTCTTCCAAAAAGGATCGCTCCGATAAAGAGCGGCACATTGCCCAGATGAATCAAGCCGCCATTGGCTGCAATCGGCAGGCGTATGTTGATAAATGCCGTAAATACATAGGTCAGTGCAATAAATAACGCAGTGATCACAAAAAACCGGACATTCACGCTCTGAATATCAGCGGCCTTTGCCTGTTCTGCAAGGTTTGTATTTGGTTTCTTTGTTGTCATAAGCTTTCCTTATCCTTTCCTTCCCCGTGTGATCACAAAAACATTCGGCCGTTTTGTTGCTTTCCCTATCTTATGCCCAAAGTGTCTTTTTATATATATCCAGTTATCTATTTTTTAACCAGTCCAGTTTGCATGTTTCTAATTTTCCACATCCGGAAAGGCGTTGTACAGACACAGTGCTCCCCACCCGGACTGGGGATTCGGCCATTGCTGCCCGGTCAGATACTGTCTTCCCCCCTTGATCAGATAGGCCCGTATTTTTTCGCCGTAAAGGTACGGGTCATTTCCGCGCACAATTCCCCACTCCATGAGCAGTGCAGCACTTCCCGTCACGAAGGGTGTCGCCATGGAGGTTCCGCTTTTGACCGTGTAGCCTCCGCCCACGGCGGCAGACAAAATATCCTCTCCCGGCGCTACCAGATCGGGCTTTACCAGCCGATCCAGCCGATCATATCCGCGCCCGGAAAACGCCACCGGCTGATTGTAATAGGAATCATAGGCTCCCACTGCAATGATTTTTTCCGCGGTAGAGGGAATGGTGAGGGTGGTTTCCACGGACGGGTTCAAAAAGCCGGTGGATTCATTGAGCACGGCAGAGGATGGCAGCCACATGTGATAGGTTCCCACCACGATCCGCTCGGGAATACAGTTGACTTTCCAGATTCCGGTATCGATGTAATCCCCCTGCGGAAGAAACTCGATGTAGATTTCCTGCGCCACACTGTACGGACTGGGTTCCCCGTAATACAGCAAAATATTGGTTCTGCCCAGTGAAAAGCGCTGTGTGCCGCTCCGAAACCGAATGGTTCCGGACACCGTTCCGTTGGGATGCTGGAGCCGGATTGCAATCCGGTCGGAATAGTCCTTCCAGATCTGAAGGCTTAGGGACGGTTCAAAAGCGCCTACTGCAATCTCTGTCTCCCGAATCTCCCCCATCTGAATTGTCTCTTTTTTGTGGATTCTGGTGTTGCCCTCATTTCCCGTGCCGATTACGATACTGCTCTTAAACCGATTGGACATATCGGTAATATAGCTTTCCAGAAGTGAGGTTCCGTCATGTGAGCCATAATTATTGCCAAAGCTGACATTCACTGCCAGTGGCTGCCCCATCTGCTGTGCCTTGCCAATCACATAGTCCAGAGCCATCATCAGCTCCGTCGTTCTGGGGAAGGAATTTTCCTGCACATTTCTCAATTTCACAATAATCAGTTCGCTTTCGTAGGCAACCCCCCGGTTGATTCCGTCCGAGGCACGCCCATTACCGGCGGCAATGCCAGCCACATGTGTTCCGTGCCCGGAACGATCCTGACTGGGACAGATCTCATACGCGCTTTGTCGATCCGGCTGTCTCAGCGCCTCATTGATCTGCGCCTGACTGTATTCCGTCCCGATCTGATAGCCGCGGGGAGGCGCCCCCGGAATGCTCTGATCCCAGAGCCAACGGATCCTGCTGCTGCCATCCGCATAACAAAAATCCGGATGCAGATAATCAATCCCGCTGTCTATCACTGCAATCAAAACCCCGGCTCCCGACAATCCATAATTTTCCCCGTACAGCGGCAAAATACAAGAGGCTCTTGTTCCCTGTCTGACAGAAAAAAAGAGCCTCTTTGGTTTTTCCATATATTCAATTTCCGTCTGCGCGGTAACAGCATCCAGCAGATTTTCCGGCACTACCAGAATCGCGTATTCGTTGAGCAGTTCCGTCACCTGCACGCCCTCATATTCCCTCATCAGTCTTTGAATATCCCCGGTATATTTTACGATTACCTCCCAGGTTTTTGTTTCCTCGTTGAAGCCCACTCCCAGGTTATGTGACTGCTCCCGCTCCTCCGGTGTGGCATCCAGTGCCAGATTTAACATATTTTCCCGCTTTTCGCTGTTCAAAACGGTTGCCTCCCAAAACTGCATTTACCCTATTTTTATGTGTCCGCCCCGTCACATATGCTTGGTCAGGGAAACACTGTGGCAACAATCTCCGGCAGCTCCGAAAAGCTTTGCACACGCGGAATGTTTTCGGCAATGGTGCCAAACCCATAGGCCGCGTGAATAAATTTGACGCCTGCCTCCATACTGGCCTCATAATCGTCCCGGATATCTCCCACATACACGGCATCCTCCAGTCGGTTTCTCTCCGCAAGCAGCGCAATGTTTTCCCCTTTCTGCCTGCCGTTATTTCCAAAGCACTCAATGTCTTTGAAATAGGCTTCCAGCTCATAGCAGGATAAAAATGCTTCAATGTAGCCACTCTGGCAATTGCTGACAATATACAGCGGATAGTCCTTTGCCAGAAGCTGAAGGGTTTGCTCCACCTGCGGGTACAGAATGCCGCCATGCTCTGCCAGATATTCCAGCTCCCGGCTGCAGCATGCATCGAGCAGCTTTTTTCGTTCCTCCCGCTCTACCATGGAAAACAGAAGATCTGCGATGTCTGTCATGGTTTTTCCCATCACGCCGTGAATGTCCTCCGCCGTCAACGGACTGCGGTCGACGTTCCAAGTGTTCAGCACCTCATTCCAGGACTGCGCCACTCCTTCCGCGGAATCCCAAAGAGTGCCGTCCATGTCAAAAATAATTCCACGCTTCATAGTTCCTCCGTGTAACTTTTCTGTTTACTCATTGACCAGCGGACGCTGGCAGCACGGTATAGTACTCTTCGGGGCACGCTCTCGCTACGCGAAAAACGTAGCGGTACTAGGCTTGCAAAATACGCAAGCCAAGGACCGACGTTTTTCAAGTACCCCGAGAGAGTACTATACCGTGCTGCCAGCTGTTGATTTGTAAAATGATAAACAGGAACCTTGCAAATATAATAGAAAAAATACTACAAAAAAATTTTTACATAGTGTATAATACCATCAGTATATTACAATTTGCAAGGAGATTACTTATGAGTCAGGCAAAAGTTGACCGTTACAAAAATGAAAAGAGAAACCGTAAAAAGATCATGCGCCGGGAAAAGGCAGCTTCTGTGTTAAGGACAAGCGTTGTCACTCTGGTGGCAGCCGCGATCGTCGGATGGGCCGGCTATTCCGTTGTGCAGCGTTATCAGGACGACAAACCCGCCAGCTATACGGATGTGAATATCAGCGCCATCAGTGATTACCTCAACAATATAGGAGCGGATTAATTTGGACAGTTCAACGATCATACAGCTTATTCTTCTGCTTTTCCTTTTGCTGCTGTCTGCCTTTTTTTCCTCCGCGGAAACTGCGCTGACCACAGCAAATCAGATTCGTATCCGCACACTGGCAGAGGACGGAAACAAACAGGCCAGGCGCCTCATGACGATTATCGGTGATTCCTCCAAAATGCTGAGTGCCATTCTGATTGGGAACAATCTGGTAAACCTGTCCGCCTCCTCCATTGCGACTGCCCTTGCCATCAAGCTTTTCGGCAGCGTAGGTGCCGGTATTGCTACGGGAATCCTTACCTTCCTGATTTTGATTTTTGGCGAAATTTCTCCAAAGACCATTGCAACCATCCATGCGGATCGACTGGCCTTAACCTATTCCGGTGTCGTTCTGGCGCTTATGAAGCTGCTGACACCTGTTATTTTTGTGATCAATTCCCTGTCACTGGCTTTTTTGAAGCTGCTTCGAATTGATCCCAAAGCCAAGTCCGCGTCCATGACCGAGGAAGAATTTCTGACGATTGTCAATGTCGGACATGAAACAGGCGTCATTGAAACCGGCGAACGGGAGATTATTCACAATGTATTTGATTTCACGGATTCGGAAGCAAAGGAGATTATGATTCCGCGCATTGACATGACCTTCATATCCGTGGATGCGGATTATCAGGAGCTGTTAGATATCTTCCGGGAAACAAAATATACCCGTCTCCCCGTATACGAGGATACCAACGATAACGTGATCGGCATCATCAATGTAAAGGATCTGCTGTTGTTTGAGGATCACTCCCATTTTTCCATTCGCGACATCATGCGCGAGCCTTTTTTTACTTACGAACACAAAAACACCGCCGAGCTGCTCCGGCAGATGCAGAGTGCCTCCATCAATTTTGCCATTGTGCTGAATGAATATGGCACAACCGCCGGTATGATCACACTGGAGGATTTGCTGGAGGAAATTGTGGGGGAAATCCACGATGAATACGATGCCAACGAGGAGAAGGAGCTTCAACCACTCAGTGAGCATGAGTATCTCGTCTCCGCCTCCATGAACCTTCAGGATGTCAGCGATGCGCTGGGCATTTCACTGGAATCTGAGGACTATGACACCATCGGTGGGTACATTCTGGAACAGCTTGAACATCTTCCTGCGGAGGGTGAGACCATTACAACCGGAGACGGCGTTCTGCTACGCGTGGAAAAAACAGATAAAAACCGCATCGAAAAGGTTTATATCCGGCATATTTCAACAAACCCGAATCGCTTTTCTGCTAATATTCCGATAGATTGAGTTACAAGAAAATACATTTTATAATATTATAATATGGCATGCAGGCTTCTGATTCCGGCTTGTCCTTTGCGTAACAAAGTGCTACACTATGGTAAGATAACGATTGCTATATAAAAAAACGAGGTTTCCCATTTTATGTATATTCAACTGAACGGACAGATTTTATACTACGAGAAAACCGGAGAGGGTCAGCCGTTTCTTTTAGTCCACGGAAACGGAGAAACACACAGTATTTTTGACGTACTGACGGCTGAGCTCTCGAGAAAATATACCGTATACGCCATTGATTCCAGAGGGCACGGACTCTCCGCCACGCCAAAGGAGCTTCACTATCGCGATATGGCGGAAGACATGGCTGCCTTTATCGATTCGCTGGAATTGGAAAAACCACTGTACTACGGCTTCAGTGACGGGGCAATCGTAGGGCTTCTACTGGCATCTGCCTATCCGGATAAGCTGGATCGCCTGATGATCAGCGGTGCCAATTTGAAGCCAAAGGATATCAAGGGCCGTGCCTACCGCAAAATAAAACGCCGTTACCGAAAGGACAAAAATGAGTTTTCCCGCCTGATGATTGAGGAGCCCGACCTGACTGCAGCCGATCTTGGTCGTATCAAGGTTCCCACTCTGGTAATGGTCGGTGAAAAAGATCTGATTAAAAAGAAGGTGACACAGCAGATTGCCGCAGCAATCCCCCATGCCACCCTTGCGATACTTCATGGCGAAACCCATGGAAGCTATGTCATAAACAGCGAAAAGCTCTACCCCCTGCTTCAGGATTTTCTACACACGACCTCCTGACCGATATGTTTCTTAATCATCTGTTTTCTGGTTGAGATACGCTTCCAATACATCCAGATTTTCCCGGAGGTCGTCTGTTGCAGACAGCCCCTTCGATTCCGGGAGACTCTGATATCGCTCCGTATCCACCAGTTGCTCCTCAGTGGTACTATAACGCAGATTGCTGTTTACCGTACTTACCAGCAGAATGCCGTCCTGCAGATACTGGTTGACGATATCTGCAAAGGCTTCGAGCGTTTCCCGGGAAAACTTACCGCCGGCTGTACCTGGTTCCGTGGAAAAGGTAATCCGGTTGGATCCCATTTCCTGTTCCCTTCCCTGTTGATCCAGATTAAATAACCGATAGGCGTAAATCCCCTCCCCCTCGGTCACCTCAGGAAGATAATACAGCAGATATCTCTGTCCGTTTTTCTCAATCAGATAATAGGATGCCCGGCCATCCTGTGACAGGGAAATCTCCGTCTGCCAGATGATCTGTCCGTCCGGATCAAACACTCGGATATATGCCGGCTGCTGATCGTCCGCAAGGATATCGGTCACATCTACCTCTATCCTTTCCGCTTTGCCATCCTGTGTCAGATCTGCCTCTACCGAATAGATCTGTTTTTCCACTTCTTTTTCCGTTTTTGTGCAGCCGGTAAGCAAAAAAACTCCGACCAGCAGCACCAATATCCTCTTCATTTTTTTCATGCGCCCTGTCTCCTCTGAAAGCCCGAAGTCGGGCCTTCTGCACTCGCAAACAGACGATGCCAAGCGCCCTTGAGCGCTTACCATCGTCTGTTGTTATTTTGTGACTCATCGATTCACTAGGTATAGGAATTGTAAATCTCACCAGTCGAATAATTGTAAGTGTATAATCCCTTATTGCTGTATGTGTTGGCCTTTGCAGCCTCTCTCTCAGCATGGAAGTTTGCCATGGATGCCTGTGCGGAAACCTGATATCCGTAAGAGCCGGTGCCGTTGAACAAAGATTTCACCTTGGTCATGTCAGCTCCCTTAAACTCCTCCTCATCGATGCTCAGCTTGTTGTTCTCATCGATCGTGATTCCGATATCCGCCAACAATCCGGAATTTATCTTGCTCTGTCTCACCATGGAGGATACCGAGGTAAGGATTCCTGTGGAGCTGGCATCTCCGCCACTCTCTACCAGAGAATTGTAATTCTTCACAAATTCGCTGACCTTCTTGTATATCGCATCCTTGTCATAATCCTTGGTTACGTTGCCGTCTGCATCCTTTGTCTCAACTTTGTTGAATACGGACTTTTTCCCACTGGTAACAAGCGCATCTGCCGAGTCCTTCAAGTTCTTTGCCGAATCCTCCACTCTCGCCAGAACCTTGGATGCATCCTTTGATGTGGACGTAGAGCTTGCGGTCTTTGACGAACTGTTACCCTCTGAATAGTAGGCCTTCATCAGCTTGGAATAAGAGCCGCTCCGGATCGTGTTGTAGTCTGTAATGCTGATTCCAAACAAGCCGTTCAGTCCACTGCTGCTGTTCGAGTTGTTGTTGAGCCCTGCAAACAATGTACTGATGGAGCTGGAATCGTACCCTGAAATTCCTGCCATAATCATCACTCCTTTGAATTTTTTTCTGTGACATCCTTGTCAACGCATCTATCTACCTAGATACATTTACTGTATCACAAAGCCACGGATTTTTCAATCCCATCTTTCCATTTTTTTACTTCTTTTTTTAATTTTGCCCCTAAACAACCTCCGGAACCACGATCTCTCCCGTTCCTCCGCAATAGTTCACTGTGGTATCAATGATCCTCTGTGCCACCTCTTTCAGATAGTCCTCGGTCGTAGCCTCATTTCCCTGCACGATATAAAACACATTTTTTGCGGCCTCATCTACCAGAGTCTTATTGACCTGTCGGATCTCCAGCCGGCACAAGATCTCATTGGCATCGTCACAATAGCTGTATTCATGCGCATTTACCGGAACGGGCTCCTGCTGCCCCAGCGGGATAAATTTTTCCGTTCCGTCCGTAAACCTGAGCGTCACGTCTCCGTCTACATGATCGATGTTGTGGGCACCAAGCGCAAGTTTGCTTTCCAGAGAGATCAGGTTGTAGATATCCACCGCCTGATTAATGAACGCCATCCCGTGATTTTTCAACAGCAGCCGGATCAGGTTCTCGCTTGCCGGAATATTCTTTCTTCTCTTTACTCCGGTCTTGTCATGCAAAATATGAAAGCCCTCGAGAATCGGATCCTGATGGACATCGATTCCTTCATATGTTCGATAGAGCTCCTCCAGCCTTTTGTTCCGATATGCTTCCCACTCCGGGCTTACCTTTGTATTGTCAAGACCATGGATTACCGCAAAGATAATCTTGACCCCACTGTCCAAAACCTCCTGCTGTACCTGAAACTTCATCTGATTTCACCTCATTCTAAATAAATAAGCTCATATCCGATTTCTCGCCGGAGCCCAGGAAGGTCGCAACCCCTCCCAGCTCAATGCCGTCAATGAGCTCCTCCTGACGGATTCCCATGATTTCCATGGACATCTGACAGGCGACCAGCCGAACCCCGTGGTCTATCGCCTGCTGAATCAGTTCCTCCAGAGACTGGATATTGTGCTCCTTCATGATCCAGCGGATCATCTTCGCCCCCATGCCTCCCATGTTCATCCGGGAGAGCCCCAGCCTGGTGGTTCCTCTCGGCAGCATAAAGCCAAACATTTTTTCAACAAGGGATTTTTTTACCTTTACCTTTTTCGGTTTTCTGAGAATGTTGAGCCCCCAAAAGGTAAAGAAGATCGTGACCTCTCTTCCCATGGCTGCCGCGCCGTTTGCCATGATAAAAGCCGCGATGGTCTTGTCAAGGTCTCCGCTGAAAACGACGAAGGTCTTGCCGTTTGGAAGCTCCGCAAATCCCTGCACCGTCTCGCTCTTTTTATTTGTCTGACTTTTTTCAATCGTCGCCTCAATCAGTCCGGGCTTTACCTCCAACGAAAGTAATTGATTCCCGGTCCGCTCACACCACACCTGAATGTCAGACGCAAAGGCATCCTCAGTCGCTTCCACGAAGATTTTTTGCCCGTCCGGCAATCCCCGGAGCGTGTCAGCCACCTTCACGATGGGACCCGGGCACTTGAGTCCCTTCGCATCGATCCGTACCGGATGCTCCTCCAGATACTTTTGGTAAGCCTCGTAGCCCCCTTCCACATTGTAAGCCTGATAGCCTCGGTCAAGCAAAATTTCTGTCACTTCCTCACTGAAATCACCCGTTCTGCAAAATACATAGATCGGTTTTTCCTTTGGCAGACTGCTCAGATCACTGGAAATTTTGCTGAAGGGAATGTTGATGGCGCCTTCGATGCCCTTGATCAGCACCTCGTCCGGTTCTCTTAAGTCAACTAAGGTCACATTGGAAAAATCAAGCTTTCGAAATTCCTCTATGGTAACTGACTGCACTTTTTCTTCCGACATACCTATCCTCCTGTAAACAATGCATGTAGTGACACCGGTTGGATTCGAACCAACAACTTCAGCTTTGCAAGCCTATGCCATTCCAACGGCCACGGCGTCCGATAATTTTTTATTTTCATACTTTTCCTACTATTTTAATAGGCTATATGAACAAATAAAATGATAACCCTTTTTTTGTGCTCTGTCAAGGGTTATCTGTAATCCCCGGATACCTCCATGTATCCCCGTATTCCATCGATATAATCCTTGTATGCAACCTCCGGGTCTTTTCCACGAAAAACCACGCAAAGTCCACACATATCACAATCCGCAATACACGGAAAGGTCTCCCGGATATACTGTTGTCTTTCCTCTCTTGTGGAATGTTCGATTTCCGGTGGTCTCATAGCTCCTCCTAATGTACCATACCTGAGTTGCTCATATACTCCTCGTTCAGCTGGCGCAGCTCCTTCTCGCCATTGATGTATGGCTCATAAAATGCATCTACCGATCCGCCTCCTAAATTGTCGCAGCCATTGCAAAAATCACAGGCTCCGCCGCATTGGTTCAGTCCCTGCTGTACAATCTGTATCCGCTCCTCGCGGGTCGTGTCCTTTATGAGTAACGATTTGATCTCCATCC
This sequence comes from Lachnospiraceae bacterium, assembly GCA_017484135.1. Taxonomy (GTDB): domain Bacteria; phylum Bacillota; class Clostridia; order Lachnospirales; family Lachnospiraceae; genus Roseburia_C. The sequence continues at coordinate 16,667 of JAFUTQ010000063.1, read as the reverse complement.
TGGTCTCCTTCTGCAAAAATGCGAAACAGTTACTTTCTTTTTTCCAGTTGTCCCGGTTTCAACTCTCCGGCATACGGTTCAAAGGTGGACAGGTCAAACTGACATACATGCCATTTTGCCTTGTCCGAGCAGAAAAAATCCGTCTGTTCCGTTTTCTGATACTCCATGACCATGCCGTCATCCGTATCGATCACCTTCATGCCATCCTGCAGCTCTTCATATTTCATCGTTCCGAAATGTCCTTTCGATCTGTCGCTGTTTTTTATTATTATACAACAAAATGCAAACTATGAGAATACTTTACAAAAAATCAAAAGATGCAATTGACATAGGGGAGGAACAAATAGTATGATTGATACGGTCAAAAACGAACGATACATATATAAATAAGAAACGAACCGATAAAATTGCAGTTTTTCCATGCCGTATCGTTCTTCTATACGCAGAGGGAGGTCTTATACTTGCTGAAAAATACAACAAAGATTTTTTCAACGGACTCCAGTTGATGTCACGGGAAATAAATTTCGCCTTTTATGGCACCAATGAGTAAATTTCGTATACAGTTTATTAAGAAAAAGATCACAGCAACCGGGATTGACAGGCAGAGCCTGTGATCGAGCCGTTGTTGTATCATGGAGGAAGAAATGTTAGCAAAAATTTTGGCACTATCCATCTTTATAATCATGTTCGCTCTGATTATATCGGAAAAATTTGAAAGGCATTTTATCACGCTTGGATGCGGACTGGCAACCATTGTACTGGTATTCGGAGTATCCATGCGCAGCATGAGCGCTTTTCTTGAAACACTGAATGTCAGAAACATATTTACAGTCGGTTTCTGGTATGAAACCGCATCCTCTTCGGAGAGCTCCAGCGGAATCAACTGGGCAACTATCCTGTTTCTGGCAGGCATGATGATCATGGTAGAGGGCATGGCACTGGCGGGATTTTTCCGCTGGCTCTGCATGACGATTGCAAAAGCTGTCCACTATAAGGTCATTCCCATCTTTCTGACATTTATGGTCATGTCCTTTGTATTAGCAATGTTTATCGACAGTATTACCGTTATCTTATTTTTGGCTGCAGTGACGGTGGAGCTCGCGCAGCTGCTGAAGTTTAATCCGATTCCCATGATTTTGTCCGAAATATTCTGCGCAAATCTGGGCGGATCGGCAACCATGTGCGGTGACCCGCCCAATATCATCATCGGAACCTCTTTAGGCTATACCTTTACGGATTTTGTGACCAATACCGGTTTGATGGCCATCCTGTCACTGGTTGTGGTTGTGGTCTTCTTTTATTTCTGCTACCGGAAACAGTTAAGTCACCCGGCAGAGCATGCAGACGAGCTTGCAGCAAAGCTCTCACCAAAGTCGGCCATTACAAACAAACGGGCATTTATTATCAGCTGTATTATTTTTGTTTGTGCCATCTCTATGCTGATTACGCATGCAAAGACAGGGCTTACGGTGGCATTCATCGGTGTGTTTATCGCACTCGTCACCTTGCTTACCGCAGGAAAATCGATCGGTACGATCTTAAAACGCGTCGATTATAAAACCCTGTTGTTTTTCATCGGATTGTTTGTGGTAGTCGGCGGACTGGAGCAGACCGGAATTTTGGAATTGATTGCAATGTTTATTGGCAAAATAAGTGGTGGAAATATGTATCTGATGATCGCAATTATCATATGGATCTCAGCCATTGCCAGCGCATTTGTGGACAATATCCCGTTTGCGGCAACGATGATCCCCGTAATCAAGACATTATCTGCTACAACCGGAGCTGATCTGTCCGTTCTCGCATGGACTCTGGCCATCGGAACCGATATCGGCGGAAGCGCAACACCGATCGGAGCATCCGCAAATGTTGTCGGAACATCCATTGCCGCAAGAGAGGGACATCCGATCAGCTGGAAAAAATACTGCATGGCATCCGTTCCTGCAACCATTATTGTAATATTGATTTCTATGGTGTGCATCTATCTGAGATACTTATAAGAAAGAGGTGATAAAATGAGCAAACAGTTAATTATATCCTTAGGACGCGAATTTGGAAGCGGCGGTCATGTGGTTGCAAAATTACTCGCGGAGCATTACCAAATTCCCTTATATGATCATAATCTGCTGAAGGACATCGCATCAGAGCACCATGTAGACGCGGAAGATCTGAAAAAATATGACGAGCATCCGAGAAATCTGCTGCTGTCCAGAACAGTCAATGGTTTCAGCAATTCACCGGAGGAAAATGTCGCCCATATGCAGTTTGACTTTTTAAGAAAGCTGTCCGCGAAAGGAGAATCCTTTGTCATCGTCGGTCGGTGTGCCGAAACCATCTTAAAGGATAATCCAAATATGATCAGCATATTTGTTCTCGGAGATATGGAGCAGAAAATTGCCCGCACAATGGAATGCAACAATATTTCCAGAGAAGCTGCAATCAAAATGATTGAACATCACAACAAAACGAGAAAGCATTACCACAATCACTATTGCGAAACCAAATGGGGCGATTCCAGAAACTATGAATTATCGATCAACAGCAGCCGGATCGGAATCCGGGAAACCGCCAACATTGTCGCACAATATATTGACACCCGTCGGAATATAAGTGAACCGGATAATATGCTGCGAGGTTAAAAAAATTGCCGCAAACACTGGCTGTTTGCGGCATTCATTTTTTTATTTACAGAAGGCTGGCATTCTTCAAGGTGCAATACCTGTATTCCCCTTCCATATAGGTTTCAAACACCCCGATCACGATAATGCTGCCACCCTCCTCCGGATAATCATCCGGGTAAGTATAGTCATCCGTCAAAACAAACTCTATACCCTGAGAGCAGCAAGCCGTGGCATCCTGTATGATACACGCAAAGTAATCATTACCGGTGGCATCATCGTGATAGATGCTGAACTGACCGTCCATTTTTATGGTTTTCCCTATATAGTCCTCCGGGCTTACCATCATGTTGTAAACCTCCGAATAAACCATTGTGCTTGAGAGCGCGGTCAAATCCACATCTATCCCGTCCGTGTCACTGCGTATCACTCCACCATTCCCGTTTTCCTGCGGCTCAGGAGCCCCCTCATTTACGCCGCTCTGATGCCCATTCCCATTCTGCTTATCATCCGTTTCCGATTTTTGTTTCTCTGCAATTTCCGTCGTACCATCTGTCTCCGTCATTCCTGCCTCGAGCACTGCATCTACACTGCTCTGAGGGTTGTTCGTCCGTCCGGCAGCTCCGTAATCACTTCCACAGCCTGCCAAAGTAATGGTAACTGCAGCACACATCAAAACAGAAACAATTTTTCCGATTTTCATTTTGGAATCCCTCCTGTTACAGCTCTCCTGCCGACCATGGACAGGAACACTTACTTCAATGCCTCTTTCAGCACCACCAGATTATTCTCCATGATCGAAAGATACGTTGCGCCATTCTGTATATCCCCCGATGCAGTCCCCTGCATGGAATCCAGGGTCAGAATCTGCTGATCCTTCGTCCGGGTGTTTTCTATGATTGTCTCCGCAATTCTGTGATCGGTTCCCTCGATCACCATTACGGAAGGGAGGGAAAGCTCATCCACCTTCTCTGCCAGGAAGGTAATGGTTTCAAAGCTGGCCTCTGTTTCTGCGGAGCAGCCGACAAATGCGGCATAGTAATCGAGATCATAATCATCGACCATGTAACGGAACGGGAATCGGTCTCCAAAAAGCAGCGTGGTGACGGAAGCCTCGGAAACCGCCTCCTGATATTCCGCATCCAGAGCGCTTAACTTTTCTTTGTATGCCGCGGCATTGTTTCTGTATTCCTCTGCATTGTCTGCATCAATTGACGCAATCGCCTCTGCAATGCTGTCACAAAGAACGGATGCATTTCGAAGAGACAGCCAGACGTGTTCGTCATACTCCGGCTCTTCTTCCTCCTCTTCCGCTTCTTCGTCCTCAGCTTCCATTCCTTCGACCAGTTCTTCCTCTTTTACCTTGTCTCCCAGTGTATCAAGAAGGTTGATGACAACCATATGTTCATTCGCTGCATTCTGCAGAACCTCCTCTACCCACGCATCCGATTCTCCGCCCACATAGACGAAAAGATCACAGGTTGAAATTGTCAGAATATCATCCGCTGTCGGCTGATAGCTGTGAAGATCCACACCGTTATCCAAAAGCATGGTAACCTTGGCATGTGCAGGATTTTCCCCCAGGATATTCTCTACCCAGTCGTATTCCGGGAAGATTGTCGTGACAATCTGAATCGTGTCATTGCTCCGGCTGCCCGCTGTCTTTGCAAAGCTGCACCCGGAAAGACTGCCCACAACTATAACTACTGTGAGAAATAGTAAAAGAAATTTTTTCATTTTATAAAACCTCCAAGCCTTCATTTGCATGTTCTAATTTAAGAACCGTTCCCAATTTTAGCACAGTCGTTTTGGTTTGTCAATAAAATTAGGAATCATTCTCAAATATAACAACAAACGCGGATTCGACCGGGAATCCTACCCGTTCGAATCCGCGTTTTACGTCTTTTTACAAAAATGAAGCGCTTACTTATAATTCACAATAGAGCCAAAGTCCGCCTTTAAGGACGCACCGCCTACCAGGCCGCCGTCAATATCCGGCTTTGCAAACAGCTCTGCCGCATTTGCCGCATTGACAGACCCGCCGTACTGAATACGTACAGCCTCTGCAGTGGCATCGTCATAGATCTCCCGGATGCAGTCACGAATCGCTCCGCATACCTCCTGTGCCTGATCGGAGGTCGCTGTCTTTCCGGTTCCGATCGCCCAGATCGGCTCATATGCGATCACAAGCGACGCTACCTGCTCTGCCGTCACACCGGCCAGATCGGATTTGATCTGAAGACGGATCCAATCTAAGGTAACCCCCAGCTCTCTCTGCTCTAAGGACTCGCCGCAGCAAAGAATCGGAGTCAGCCCTGCCTCCAATGCCTTCTTTACCTTCTTGTTTAATAACGCATCGTCCTCTTTGAAATAATCACGCCGCTCGGAATGTCCGATCACAACGTATTTCACACCGGCATCTACCAGCATCTCTGCCGAAATCTCTCCGGTATATGCGCCCTTGTCCTCAAAGTACAGATTTTCAGCGCCAACTGCTACGTTGGTTCCCTTCACTGCCTCTACCACCGGTACAATATCGATTGCCGGCACACAGTAAACGACCTCTACCTCATCGGAAACCACCAGCGGTTTCAATTCTTCTACTAATTTTACAGCCTGGCTCGGAGTCATGTTCATCTTCCAGTTGCCGGCCACAATCTTCTTTCTTGCCATTTTTTCTCTCCTACGATTTATCGCTGCTTTTTATTTATCATCTGCTGCCACTACGCCCGGAAGCTCCTTGCCCTCTAAGAACTCAAGAGAAGCTCCGCCACCGGTGGAAATATGGCTCATCTTGTCGCCAAAGCCCATCTGATTTACTGCTGCTGCAGAATCGCCGCCGCCGATAATGGTTGTAGCGTCTGTCTCTGCCAGTGCTTTTGCAACTGCCAGTGTTCCGGCTGCCAGAGTCGGATTCTCGAATACGCCCATCGGTCCGTTCCAGACAACGGTCTTTGCAGTCTTTACTGCCTCAGCAAAAATCTCCTGAGACTTCGGTCCGATATCGCAGCCCTCGCGGTCTGCAGGCATATTTTCAGAATCGTAAACCTCTGTCTCCACTTCCGCATCAATCGGATTCGGGAACTCCTTGATGGTCACAGCATCAACCGGAAGCAACAGCTTCTTGCCAAGCTTCTCTGCCTTTGCCATCATCTCCTTGCAGTAATCCAGCTTCTCATTGTCCACCAATGAGGTACCGATCTCATAGCCCTGTGCCTTTAAGAAGGTATAAGCCATACCACCGCCAATGATCAGGGTATCGCACTTCTCCAGCAGGTTGTTGATTACGTTCAGCTTATCCGCAACCTTTGCTCCGCCCAAAATTGCTACGAACGGGCGAACCGGATTCTCTACTGCATTTCCTAAGAAATCAATTTCCTTTTGCATCAGATAGCCGACTACGTTCTCGCCGCCCTTTGCGCTGATGAACTTTGTCACACCGGCCACTGAAGCATGTGCTCTGTGGGAAGAACCGAATGCATCGCATACATATACATCTGCCAGATCAGCCAGCTCCTTGCTGAACTGCTCCCCATTCTTGGTCTCCTCTGCGCCGCGGAAACGTGTATTCTGAAGCAATACCACATCTCCCTCGTTCATTGTCTCGACTGCCTTGGTAGCCGCCTCGCCTGTCACATTGTAATCAGACACAAAGTTTACTTCCTTGCCAAGCTTCTCGGAAAGTCTCTTGGCAACCGGTGCAAGGGACTCTCCCTCGTTCGGTCCGTTCTTTACCTTTCCAAGGTGTGAGCAGAGAATCACCTTTCCGCCATCGTTGATCAATTTCTGAATGGTCGGAAGTGCAGCTACAATACGCGTCTCGTCTGTGATCACGCCCTCCTTTAACGGTACGTTGAAATCACATCTTACCAGAACTCTTTTTCCTTTTACGTTGATATCATCAACGGACTTCTTGTTTAATGACATTGAATCATATCCTCCTTATTCATTTCTTTGCGCACCCCTGCGAACCTGATCGAATAGGGAGATTTTCTCCCTATTCGCCGCGCGGGGTACATTCGGCGACAGCCGAAATTTTCCTTGCGCACCCCTGCGCATAAAAAGGAGTCCGGTCCATTCAGACCGGACCCCCTGCTGAGCCTAATTTTTCCAAATCTTATGCCAACTCAGAGAAGTACTTGATTGTACGAACCATCTGAGAGGTGTAGCTGTTCTCATTGTCATACCATGAAACAACCTGTACCTCATACTGATCATCAGAAATCTGGTTTACCATGGTCTGTGTTGCATCAAACAGAGAACCGTATCTCATTCCGATGATATCGCTGGAAACGATCTCATCCTCGTTGTATCCGAAGGACTCGTTTGCTGCTGCCTTCATTGCTGCGTTGATGTCTTCCTTTGTAACGCCAGCCTTCTTTACAACAGCGGTCAGGATCGTGGTAGAACCGGTCGGGGTCGGTACACGCTGTGCGGAGCCGATCAGCTTTCCGTTCAGTTCCGGAATAACCAGACCGATTGCCTTTGCTGCACCTGTGCTGTTCGGAACGATATTGACTGCAGCTGCGCGGGATCTTCTCAGATCACCCTTTCTCTGCGGTCCGTCCAATGTCATCTGATCACCGGTGTATGCATGGATGGTTACCATGATACCGGACTGGATCGGAGCATATTTGTTCAATGCATCTGCCATCGGTGCCAGGCAGTTTGTGGTACAAGAAGCTGCTGAGATGATGGTGTCGGATGCCTTTAATGTCTCATGGTTTGTGTTATATACGATCGTAGGAAGATCATTTCCTGCCGGAGCAGAGATCACAACCTTGCGGGCACCTGCATTGATGTGTGCCTGAGCCTTGTCCTTGCTGGTGTAGAAGCCTGAGCACTCCAATACAACATCCACCTTCAGATCACCCCAAGGGCAGTTGTTTGCATCCGGGAATGCATAGATCTTGATCTCTTTGCCGGATACGATGATGGAATCCTCGGTAGAAGAAACCTCATCTGCATGCTCATATTTTCCCTGAGAAGAATCATATTTTAACAAGTGTGCCAACATTTTCGGGCTTGTCAAATCATTGATTGCTACTACTTCATATCCCTCTGCACCGAACATCTGTCTGAATGCAAGACGACCGATACGGCCAAAACCATTGATTGCTACTCTTACTGCCATTCTTAATTCCTCCTAGAATATTAATTACTTTATTTGGGAATATACCCAAGCTGTTACCATTCTAACCAATTTTTAGGAAAAGTGCAAGAGGTTCCTAACAGATTGTTTATATTTTCACAATTCAAAGATTTACCTTGCAATTGTTAGACAGCTCCGCCATTCGGCGCAAGCCGAAATTCTTCCTTGTGCAGCCTGACCTTTGCGCACCCCTGCGCATAAAAAAGCACCGAAAAGCCTTTCTTTTCCGCCTTTCGGTACTTTCCAAAAAATAATGTAGTAGCGGAAGGGAGATTTGAACTCTCGACACCACGGGTATGAACCGTGTGCTCTCGCCAACTGAGCTATTCCGCCATAATTTAAGAAATGGATGGGACCTATAGGGCTCGAACCTATGACCCTCTGCTTGTAAGGCAGATGCTCTCCCAGCTGAGCTAAGATCCCATTTTCTTTTCGACCGCTCTCGCGACCGACTTCATCAGTATACATGATGCATTTGGTTCTGTCAAGTAATTTTTTCCTCCGTCTGTCGGATTGTTTCCTCAATGATTGCGCGATGCCCGGTCAGGGCAGCAAAGGGACTGAACTGCGCCGCGCGCTCAGACATCGTCATATGCGGTCTGGTATCGGACTGATGGTGCGGCAGATAAATGATATCCTCATAATCCCGTATATCGGTATGCTTCATGCCTTATGCCCTCCAATCTGCTCATTTCGCTGCACCGCAGTGGCATCCTCCTGCAGATTCATTCCTTTGAGCACGGCGTTTTTGCCGTATTTCTTTTTAATCGCCAGCACGGCCTTCTGCAGCTGTTTTTCCTTTTTTAAAAGTTCCTCCTCCTGCTGCCGCTCCCGCTCCAGTGCCTCATAGTCCGTAAAAAGATCATACTGCTCATATTCCGGTGTGCCCTGCGCTGCCGTCGCTTCCTCTACCACGCGACAGGCGGCAAGTGTGATCCGCCGTACCAAAAGTCCGGGATCCACAATGCGGTCATACAGCCCCAGAACCGCCTCGATAATCAGCCGGCCGGAGGATGTCTGCCGTTTCAGATTGACGGTTCCGTGGGCATGCTTCGGCACCCTTCTGCCATAACGGTCTATGGTTATCTCTCCTCTGTACGTTTTTGCGCGCTCCGGATCTGTCAGATTTTCGATGTCATACCCCACCGTCAGCACCATCTGATCGGTAACCAGCCCCTTCTCCACCAGCTCGAGAACCAGAAGATCCGTCATTTCATGTGTCACCAGCCGCGCCTTTTCAAAGGAATAGGGAGATTGCAATACCTGCCCCGAGCTGATACTGTTGGTCTCCGGCTTATATGCCTTGATCGCGGCAATCGTGCACGGCTCCCAGCCCCACGCATGGTCGATCAAAAGCTCGGCATTCACGCCAAACAGCTGATACAAAAGCGCTTCATTGTAGTAGTCCTCCGGCTTGCCCAAGGAGCAGCGCGCCACATCCCCCATGGTGTAGAGCCCATGCTCCTCCAGCTTCTTTGCATAGCCCCTGCCCACCCGCCAGAAATCGGTAAGCGGCCGGTGCGTCCAAAGCTTACGGCGATAGGACATCTCATCCAGCTCTGCGATGCGGACGCCGTCCGCGTCCGCGGCAACATGCTTTGCCATAATGTCCATCGCAATTTTGCAAAGATACAGATTCGTCCCGATTCCGGCCGTAGCCGTAATTCCCGTCGTGGCAAGAACCTCCTTCACCAGCTTCATCGCAAACTCGTGTGCCGTGAGTCCATAGGTATTCAGATATCCGGTGGCATCGATAAACACCTCGTCGATCGAGTAAACGTGTATGTCCTCCGGCGCCACATATTTGAGATAAACCTCATAAATTCGTGTACTGTACTCCATGTAATAGGCCATTCGCGGAACAGCAATCAGGTAGGAGACGGCGAGCGCGGGATTTGCTTTGATCTCCGCATCCAGACAGGATTCCCCCTCCAGTCTGCGTCCGGGTGCGTTTCTTCTGCGCTGCCCGTTTACCTCCCCGATGCGCTGTACCACTTCAAACAATCTGGGGCGCCCCGGTATACCGTATGCTTTCAGCGAGGGAGAAACCGCGAGGCAAATCGTCTTTTCCGTCCGACTCTCATCGGCCACCACGAGATTTGTGGTAAGAGGATCCAGTCCCCGCTCCACACACTCCACGGAGGCATAAAATGACTTCAAATCAATCGCAATGTAGCTGCGCTGTTTTTCCGCCATGTCTGCTCCCTCCTTCTGCAACGAAAAAACATAGGTATCACCACGTTACCACCAAAACGGTATACACAATCAATGTCACGATCAAAAACAGCGAAATCAGAGCCGAGCAGAAATTCTGATCCTCCTCGCTTTTTATCACCGGAGAAATCACGGTGGGCAAGGCAAAGCCGGGAGGACTCATGAAATACAGCCAGACTGCCGCCGCAAAAATTTTGTCTGACATCCGCTGCGGAAACAGCAGATAAAAGCCCTCAATGCATACCAGATATAAGGCAAGGCGAAGCACAAACAGCTTAACCAGTGAGCCAAGCATTTCTTTGTCGATGGTCAGCTCATAGCCCAGCACGAAAAGAATTACCCCGACGATGGGCGCAGTTGCCTGTGAAAGCGTATCTGTCACCAGCGTTGCAGCCGCCGAATGCATGATCGCGGCATATGCCCCCGTAAAGTTCATCAAAAGCCCCGCGATCACGGCAATCACAAAGGAATTGGTAAAGATATTTTTGGCAATGCCTTTTGCGGAGGTGCTTGCCGCCGTCTGCCGTGCCAGCACCACCGGGAGCAGGATAAAGACAAACAAAAGTCCACCCAGATCAATGAGCACCGTATTGACCGACGGTCCTACAATGGAGATATAAAGAGGCAGCGTCACACTGCTCGCCTCACAGCTTGTCAAAAGATAGGGCGACATATGCGCAAATTTTTTCCCGGTAAAACCGGAAAGCAGCTTCCCCACCACCAGACACACCGTGAAAAAAAGAACGACATACAGCACCAGAAAAATCGTGGAACGCTCAATGTTTGCCGTCATCGTCAGCTGAAAGATCAAAATCGGAAACAGCACCGTAAAAACGATTGCCTTCGCTCCCTCCTTCTGCTGGGGCGTGATCCATCCGCGTACCCGCGACACAAATCCGAGCGCCATCATGAAAAATACCGGAAATAAAATCGTTAATGCCTCCATATCCGCCTACCTCCTCGATTCATTATAGAAACTTTGCAAAAAACATTGCACCGATTACCGTCAGTACTCCCGAAACCGCAATGGACAATCCGCTCATGGCCCCCTCAACCTCTCCCATTTCCAGCGCCTTCGCGGTGCCGATTGCGTGAGACGCGGAACCGATTCCGATTCCTTTTGCAATCGGATCTGTGATGCGAAAGATTTTACACACGGTCTCTGCGATCACATTTCCGATGACTCCGGTCGTGACGATCACCGCAACTGTGATGGAGACATATCCGCCCAGCTCCTCCGAAACGCCCATGCCGATTGCAGTGGTGATGGATTTCGGCAGAAACGTGACATAGGTCGTATGATCGAACCGAAAGAGCAGCGAAAGCATCCACACACTGCACATGCTTGTGATCACGCCGGACACAATCCCAAGCAGGACTGCAAGCCAGTTCTTTTTTAACAATTCAAACTGCTCATAAAGCGGAACTGCCAGACATATCGTAGCGGGTGTCAGCAGATAGCTTAAATATTTTGCCCCGTCATAGTAAATCTTATAATCTACTTTGCATACGAGCAGAACCATAATCGTTACGGCAATCGAAATCAACAGCGGATTAAAAATCCCCCACTTGAATTTTCTTTTCAAAACACAGCCCAGCCAATAAGAAACCAGACTGACCAGCACGCCAAAAAACGCAGCCTCTGCAATCATATCATTCATCTTCTCCGCCATCCTTCCTGCTTTTTCGGATCACAAACTGGGTAACCAGACCGGAAATCGCCATGACTGCTACCGTTGTCACAAATGTTACCACAAGATAGGCTGCAATATGATTCGCCATCAGTCCCCACGAATCAATCAATCCCACCGCAGCCGGTATGAACATGACCGGCATGATCTCAATGAGAAATGTACTGATCTCCTTTACCGCATGCAGGGGAATCAGCTTGGTTTCCAGTCCGGCAAACAATAACACCAGACCATAGATGCTTGCCGGGATCGGCAGCGGAATCAAATAATGTAAAATTTCTCCTGCAAAGGAGATGGCTAAGATTAATGTAAATTGTTTTAAGTATTTCATGTACCTTCACAACACCTTTTCATCTTCTGTGCTCTGCACCGTTTCCATAATCATATATACAAACTTACAAAATCTTCCACCTTCCATTTTTGGTTGCTCCATCTCTTGCGAGAATGCCGCGTTCCTTCAACTCAGAAATATATCGTTCTACTGTTGTCTTTGGAATCTCTGTTCTATCAACAATCTGTTCCAGAGTAATCGTTTCATTTTGTAAAATACATACAAGAATTGATCTTATCTTTTCTCGTTTTGCCCCACGAAACACGGAGATATGTGACTCAATATCCAGTTCTACATTTATACCCCCATTTTCTTCATTTGTACCCACATTTTCTTCATTTGTACCCCCATTTTCTTCATTTGTACCCCCATTTTCTTTTTTATATCCATTGGTAGACTCTTCCATCCCATCCAAGTCTTTCAAAAATGCTTCATGTATAAAAAATCTTGAAACAAAATAGGTATGGTTCTCGTCTGTTTCAAATTCGGGCAATGGTGAGTCATTCTTTTCCACTGCGTCAAGGATCTTCCTAAATCCGGTATTTCTCCCCTCAGTCAAATGCAGTTCCTTAAGGAATTCGCCTATACGCCTATTTCTGTATCTTCGATTTGTTACCTGATAGTGTTTTAACTGCTCCCTTGTAACAGAATGAACGGGTCCGGGAAAACTCACAATCTCAATCTTATCATGTTCAATCCTTACCTCAATCGGCTCCCGCACATCATATGCTTTGTGATAGACCGCATTCGCAAGCGCCTCTTCTATCGCAGCATATGGATAGTTGTATATGTGATCGGCCTCTGCCCTATCCGGATGCTTTATAATTTTCCGTTGCAGAATCGTATTTTTTATATAACGCAGCGCATCCCGAAGCTGCTGATCCAATGGTCCCTTAAATATATGCTCATCAATCACATCCCCGCCCAGTCCCTCAGGAAATGCAACAACATCTATCTGCGCATAAGGAAAAAATTTATCGGGCTCATCGGAAAAGAACATCAAGCCCACATTTTTGGGCTTCCGATATTCCGGCATATTATTTGATATTCCCATATCCTCACAGATCTCTGCAATATTTTTGCTATCCAAATCATTTACCATGCTGCTGCCAACAGCATTCAAATACTGCCGTATCAGATTAATGTTAAGATTAGACAGCTCGGCTTCATGATTGATACGATCATCAAACGGTACTTTATTTGACAGAGAATACAACTCGTTCAATTCATCCTGTGATGGTTTTACCGTACTTGACATTTTTCGTATAAAATAAGTATGCTCTTTGAAAGGTACTGCCTTACCTCGTTCATAACTAAAACTGCTTGGACTGCTATACGGACGCACATCACCTCCAGCCGCCCATATCACAATCAGCATCTTTCCGTCATACTCTACCGGAGCTACAACTGGCAGATAATGCGGCTGAATCATATTACATTTATTCAACAGATCTTTCATGATATGATCTATCTTGTTTTTCGGAATTCCTTTGACCGGAAACACAGGTCTGCCGTTTTCTTCCTCGACTCCAAGTACAATATATCCTCCGCCCCAATTATCTATATCGTTTGCAAATGCACAGACCGTTTTCAGAGACGTCTCCGGCCGCCACGATTCCTTAAATTCGATTCTCGCCCATTCAACTACATTTCCTGTCAGCAAAGTCTTAATATTGGTTGGCAGTCCCATGTAAATACACTCCTTTATTTTTATAGACCTGTTTCCGTTTATTATAGCCATCTTTCCAAAAAAATTCAACCATGGTCACTGTACAAAAAGTTGCTCCAAAAGTTGCCGACCAGACGATCTTTCCGGAGCTTTTCAGAGGAAATTTGAAATGATGAATATTACCACAGCCACACTCCGCAAGATATATGCGAACAGCCCGCCATCATACGCTTCGCTTGCGTATACGGGCGGGCTGCTCAAAAATTATATGATGTTTGATTTTTTAGTTTTCAATAGCCGGGCTCCTGCATATCCGCTCATCAAAAGTCCTGCTGCCAGAATCAGTCCCCATAACCATACGATCGGAAGCGGATCTCCCGTCTGCGGCGCTCTGACCGGCACACCGGCAGCTGCCGGTACGATATCCGGTGTTGCCGGAGCAGTGGGCGTGGTATCCGTTGCAGGCGGTGTTGTCGGTGTCTCAGGTGTGGATGGTGTGACCGGTGTTGTCGTAGTCTCGGGTGTGGATGGTGCGGCCGGATCGGTCGGAGTCTCGGGTGCGGGCGGCTCAACCTCATTCTGCTTCCACTGCGCCACCAGCGTGATATCGCCAGTCACGCCGGAATCAAAGTTCCATGCAGTTCCGTCCTTGTACCATCCGGTAAAGGTATAGCCGTCTTTCGCCGGATCGGACGGCTTTGTGACCTTTCCGCCTTTCTCCACGATTACCTGCGTCTGTGCCGCGCCGTCATCAAACGTCACCTGTACCGAATCCGTCGTCGCATATGCTATGGTGTAGGTGGAAAAATACTGTGCGTAGATCCAGATCGTGTCCGTCCCGTTCGTATAGAAGGTTCCGTCTGTATAGTTCCCGTTTTGGGGACGCTCCTTTAACCTCGTGAACTGACTGATTTCTCCTTCATGCTCCCGGATGATGACCGGATTATATTTGCCGGTCAGGTCATAGCTGACGGCGATCTCAAGCACACGGTCAAGGTCCTTCACCGCTACGGCATCCGCATCCCCGACCTTTTTCGTAATGGTCAGGTCAAGGTATTCTTTTTCCACCTGATCTGCGCTCACGCCGGAAAACGCATCCGAAACGGCATTCCGTATCTCTGCCACCTTCTGCTCCCCGATGCTTTCCGCTACGGTTTCCTCTGATTCCGGCTTGACCGTCAGCTTTACCTCGACCTGTGATGCACTTTCTTCCTTTGTGTATTCGTCAAGCCCCGGTGCCTTCACGTCCGATACCGACGTTTCCGCATCGTCCCCTGCTGTTTCAAGGGCGACTTCCGTAACCTTTGCATGGAAATGTACCGGTATCTTGATCTTGTAAGCTTCATAGTTCGTGCTGCCGACCGTAAGCGTGATCGTTCCGTCTTTGTCCCCGCCGTTCTCCGCCACGGTAAACGTAAGCGTCGTGCCGGAAAGCGCAAGGTCAGAAATGTCAAGGCCACCGTCTGTTTCGCTCCCAATCAGCGTGGCACCGTCCTCCAGATACGCAGAAAGATCGATTTCCTTGTCGGTCTTACCTGCCTGTACTTCCACGCTCTCTGCTGTCTGATCCTCATGTGCCGCCTTTTTGATGGTACAGGTCAGCTTCTGCTTGTCCGTATCCATGTGGTTGCTGTCGCCCTTTACATAGTAATATACGGTATAGGTTCCGGCGTCGGTGGCGGTAGGGATGGATGTGGTATAAAGGTCATCATCCGTCGGGGCCGTGTTCTCAGTGGTCACGGCGTAGTACATTGTACCGCCTTCGGAGGTTCCCGCAGATACCAGTTCCTGTGCCGAGCCGTTGTAGGTCAGGGTCTTGGCTGTCGGCGCTTTCGTTACGACTGCCGTTTCCTTCTCTGCGTAAGTATAGGTATAGGTGGTCGCTTCCGAGATCGCCGTCTCCGTGCTCGGCTCTACGTCCCAGCTTCCGGCCTTGAAGGTGTCGTTCGGCTTGCCGCCGACTGCCGGAATCTGATCTGCCTCCAGTTTCAGCGTGTCGCCCTCGTAGCCCGTTAGGGTCACGGTCTTGTCCGCGGTGCTGTCATCATCCCATTTGCCGTTAGCAACCTTGAAGGTCACGGTATATGATATTGGCTGCTTCCACTTCGCATATAATGTAGTATTTTCGGAAATTGCCGTACCTGCTACTGCTGGCGTTACAAGTGTCTCGTCCGTATACCAACCAACAAAAATGAAACCTTCTTTCGTCGTCGTTGGCAATTCGGACGGCAAAGCGTTCACTCCTGTAATCGGCATAATAAACGTACCGCCATTGGTGTTATAGGTCACGATATACGGCATGACAATAGCAAACGTAAACGGGTCTTTCTCCGTGCCGCTGCCACCATTTATCATAATACCGATTGGAGTTACGTCATAATCATCAACCTTAAAATAATTGTAACTTGAATTCTTTTCCCAATCAACGGGGATACCCATTGACTGTGCTTCTTTATCAAGATATTCTGATGTCGATGAGATGATCTGTATTACACGGTATTTACCTAAAGAAGGATGAGAATAATTACTTCCAATAGAAATAGTCGCTTCACCAAAATTTCTATATAAGTAATACTCTCTTGAAAAAACATCGCTTTGCCTGTAGTAGTAATCGCCTAAATCAGCTGTGCCAATCTGGAATATCGTTCCAATGCCAATAGCAGATTCCGCATACGCCGTCATGCTCATCTCCGGCATCAGCCCCAACACCAGCGCAAGGCTGAGCAGGATGCTCAAAAATCGCTTCTTTGTTTTCATAAGCTGTCTTATCTCCTTTTTGCCTTATTCACGGCTGTTATGGCCGTCGCTAACCTTGATCTATATAAAAAACCGCCGAACCTGACAGGGTATAATACCTCATAAGGTATACTTACCCCGTCAGAATCCGACGGTTATCCATCACGAACGCGATATGCAGTTTCAAGCGCCCCGTGGCCGCAAGGCACAAAAAGAGCGCAGTTAGCCCATGCTCTGCTCTGCTCTGCTCTGCTCT